>JAFAID010000072.1 GCA_019236925.1 Mycobacterium sp.
GATCAGGCCACCCGACTCGGTGCGGGCGAAGTCCAGCTGGAACGTCTCGGCGGCCAGACCGGACGCCAGCCATACCGCCACCGCGGACTCGTCCTCCATCTCGTGGCTGCCGGCGACGATTGTCTGGGCGATGCTACCGATAAGCGCCGGCGGCTCGACGATCTCCTGCACCGCGTTGAGCACGTCGGCAGCCTGGGCCGCATGTGACGGCGAGCCGAGTAGCACGGCCAGCGACGGCGCCTCACCCGCGAGCTCGTCGCGCGCGAGCCCCGCGGCCTGCACTGCAGCCTGCCGTGCGTCGGGTGCTGTGGAAACCCCGACTCCGATTCGCACACGTCCATGATGCGCCGCCCGGTCCGACGAAATCGCCAAGGGGCTGAATCGTCGCCCGGTCGGAGCGTCAGCGCGCAAAGCCCTGCAGAATCGCGGTCACCCCAGCCTCCCAGCGCCGGCTCACCGACGCCTTCGACTTGCCCAGCCAGCGGCCACCTTCCTGAACCGCCAAACCCTGTGCCAAAGCGAGCAATACGTGCGCGATGTCGACCGGGTCTCCGGTGAGCAGCCCGGCATCGGTGCACCGCGTGATTCTGCTGACGAAGACCTCTCGCATCGACGGCGACATCGCGAGTTCCTCGGGGCCGGGGTCGAAATCCTGGAAGGGTCGCGAGAACATCACCCGGGCCAGCGCCGGGTAGTCAAGGCAGAACCGGCGGAACACCGGGATGAGCCGCTGCACGTCGGCGACCGCGTCGTCGGTCTCAGGGACTGCGAGCAGCTGGCGGCCGAGCATCCGGAACCCCTCGAAGAACACCCCGCGCAGCAGCCCGGACTTGTCGCCGAACAACTCGTACACCGCGGGCACAGACGTGCCGGCCTGCTCGGCCACCCGCCGGGTAGTGAATCCGGAAAGACCGTCCTGATTAAGCGTCGAGACCGCGACCTGCAGCACTCGATCGCGAAGCTCTGGGGTCCGCTGCTTCGGCCTGGGCATCCGGTTCTATTGGACACCGAATTCGACTGGCAATCCATCGATTCCGGCGCGAAGCTCGGTAAGCGCATCGGCGCGGGCGCGCAGCTTGCTGGCCGCATGTGCGCCCGGATCGAGCTTAGTGAATTCCAGGGCAGCCTCCTGGGCACGACTGAGCACCATCTCCGGTAGGTCGATCTCATCGATAAACCCCGCGGCCAGGGCGGTCTCGCCGAAGAACACCTTGGATAGCCCGACCGCCTGCTGATACGCCGACCGCGTGAGACGCAGCTTCATGATCGCCAGGGCCGCATATGGCAGGACTATGCCGATGGCGACCTCATTCGCCTGAATGTTGTATCCCGGCGCGGCGATTCGGTGATCGCCACTGCACAACAAAAATGACCCCATCGCGATGGCCGGGCCGGTGCACGCCATGACCACCGGCTTGGGATAGGACAGCAGCCGGTACGACAGTTCGAACCCGCCCCTGAACATGTCGATCGCCGGCTGCACGTCGCCAGCGGTCAAGACCTTGAGGTCAAACCCTCCGCTGAACACCCGGCGGTTGCCGGCGATTATCACCGCGCCGACGTCGTCGTGATCGGCGTTGTCAAGCGCCTCGTTGAGGGCCTGCAGCATGGCCGGCCCCAACGCATTGACCTTTCCGTCGTCCATCGTGATCACCGCGATGGACTCGTTGCGACGATAGGTGACCAGTCCGCTCATGATGCTCCTCTGGCCGCAGCATGCTATCGATTCGTATCGACGTTACGGAACAAGGTTCCAAAATGCAAGAGACGATCTGAACGTGGACGAAGTGCTTGAGCACGTCCGCGGATGCCTCTGAGCCGCAACGGCTTTTGTAGCTTCTCGAGCCCGTGACGGCCCCCGCCGCGGCTCGGCAAGACCCTTCGCGTGCGGAAATCAGGATGTCAGTATGTGCGCCGATAGGAAGACCCTTCGCTAAGGCACCATTAGGCGGCGGTGGCGAGCTTGTTGACGGTGGGCATCGCCACGCGACGGAGCCAGTCTTCCGTAGAGAAGTTCATATTGATTGCTATAAGGGCAACCTCGTCCTACATAAGGAGCAAAAAAATCATGCGTGTAGTTTGCTGACTGACTCGATATGTTGACCCTTCGCGATTATAAAGATTCCTAGCCGACGCCCCGGAATCAGTAAGATAGGAAAAACGCGGATAAGTACATCAGTACATTAGTAAAGAGACTCTACCAGCTAAAATGCCTGATACTGAGATACTGAGAGCAGTATCTACGGAAATCATACTGGCATAAATTGTACTTCGGTTTGAACCGATTCATGGATTTATTAAATAATCGTCACACGATTTGCTCAGCTTTAGCCACTAACCTCCTTGTTGTCAGCTCCAAGACCCTGACGAAGGACCCCTGATCGAGCGCTGATCGTCTCGGAAGATCTCCGCCAAGCGACTTGGACCCGCCGAAACATCTTGCGCAGAAAGGGGAGGGCCATGCCATCGCCGCACCCGCCGACACCGGAGCCAGTCGCGACAATTTCTGATTCGAAAAAGCTGGGTTCGACGACAGTCTCGGATCGACTGGGCAACGTGCGGCAGCAGCACGCCGACGCACAGGCGCATTCACGTCACATGGTCGGCGCAAGTCGAAACGCCCGATACCGCGCGGCCGGGAGGATAGCGCCGGGTACACCCAACCTCCGTCCGGTACGCGACACGACTCCGTCGTTGGAGTTCCGCACCATCCATGGCCACCGATGCGCATTCCGGGTTGCCGGGTCAGGCCCTGCCATTGTGCTGATCCATGGCCTCGGTGCCAACTCATCCGTGTGGAACGAGGTGCAAGCCAGGCTGGCTCAGCGGTTCACCGTGATCGCTCCCGACTTGCTGGGTCACGGCAAGTCGGACAAACCGCGGAACGACTCCTCGATAGCGGCTTACGCCAACGGGCTGCGTGATCTGCTGTCGGTGCTGGGCATCGACCGCGTGACTGTGGTCGGGCATTCGCTGGGCGGCGGAGTCGCCATGCAATTCACGTACCAGTTTCCGGAATTCGTCGAGCGCCTGGTGCTCGTCGGCACCGGCGGGGTCACCACGGACGTAAGCAGAGCGTTGCGATTGGCGTCGCTGCCGATGGCCAGCGAAGTGCTTGCGGCGCTGCGCCTGCCGGGTGTACAGCCGGCGCTGCGGCTTTTCGGGCGGGCCGTCCGGCTGGCTGGGGGTTCGACCGGATTTGGCCGCGACCTACCCCACGTACTGGAGGTACTCGGCGAGATTACCGAACCGGGGGCTGCCGCGGCGTTTTCGCGTACAGTACGTGCCTCGATCGACTGGCGTGGCCAAATGATCACCATGCTTGATCGCGCTTATCTGGCTGAACCCATTCCGGTACAACTTATTTGGGGTGAGCAGGACTCGGTGATACCGGTGAGTCACGCCAGGCTGGCACACGCGGCCATACCGGGTTCGCGGCTGACGATCTTCGACGGCTGCGGGCATTTCCCATTCCAAGATGATCCGAAGCGGTTCATCGAAGTGGTCGAGCGTTTCATCGACTCCACCCAGGCGGGTGCCTATGACCAAGAGCTGCTGCGGCGCTTGCTACGCACCGGGTCCGACGTCGGCTC
>JAFAID010000076.1 GCA_019236925.1 Mycobacterium sp.
GCTTACGCCGATCAGATCAACGAGCACTTCGGCAAGGTCAACCAGATCTACAACAACGCCGGCATCGCGTTCACCGGCGACGTCGAGATCAGTCAGTTCAAGGACATCGAACGGGTGATGGACGCCGACTTCTGGGGCGTCGTCAACGGCACCAAGGCTTTCCTGCCGCATCTGATCGCCTCCGGCGACGGCCACATCGTCAACGTCTCCAGCCTCTTCGGCCTGATGTCGTTCCCCGGACAGGCCGCGTACAACGCGGCGAAATTCGCCGTGCGCGGCTTCACCGAGGCCTTGCGTCAGGAGATGACGCTCAACGGTCACCCGGTGAAGGTGACCGCCGTGCACCCCGGCGGCATCAGGACCGCGATCGCCCGCAGCGGCACCGCCGCCGAAGGGGTGGACCCTGAGTTGACGGCAAAGTTCTTCGACAAGTGGCTGGCCAACACCACCGCGCGTCGGGCCGCCGAGATCATTTTGGAAGCCGTCCACAAAAACCAGGCGCGGGTACTGGTCGGCCCGGACGCCAAAGTGCTGGATGCGATCGTGCGGGTGACCGGATCGGGCTACCAGCGGCTGTTCCGCCCGGTGGTGGGCCGGATGAAGCCGCCGTCGCGTTAGCGGCCGAGCGGGTGTTCGCCCAGCCACCCGTCGGCGACCGCTTGCGGATTGGCGCCGGCCGTCACTTGTCGGCGCATCTCGACCAACGCGGCGGTGTCCAGTACACCCGCCACCTCGTTGACCGCCAGCAGCTGCCGATCGGTCAGCTCGTTGCGGCGGTACAGCGGCACCACGTTTTCGGCCTGCACCAGCGCCGGCTTGCCGTCGGTCAGCACGACCAGATCGGCGGGCACGCCAGGGTCGCTGCTAGTGGTCCATGCGGCGGTCACCGTGCCCGCCCGAAGAGCGCCGAAAAGTTTTGCATCGTAGGCGAATTCGCGAACAGCAGGTAGTCGGCAGCTGCCGACCGCCGACGGTGTCGCCGCACCGGCGATCGATCCCACGACCAGGCCGTCGCAGTGCTGCGGCACCGCGGTCAGATCAGTGCCGCCCCAGCTCTTCGCCGTCGACTCGGTGACCGCCAGCGCGGGTTTGTCCTCGGCAGCGGTCGTGTAATCGCCGGCCGCGATGCCCTCGGGTAACGCGCCAACCATCGCCTTGTAGACCTGTGCGTCGGCCCGGACGGCTGTGCCGGGCTGAAAACGCTGCAGCACCCGGCCGGTGAAACCGGGGACAACGACAAAGGCACCCGAGTCGAGCTTGGTCAGCGGGTCGGGCGCCTGCTCGCTGCGCGCCGGGAACCCATAGGAGCGCAACGCGCCGGTGTAAATGTCAGCCAGTAGCACCGACTCGACGCCGGGACGGGACCCGACCACCAGCTCATGCGTGTTGTGTCGGGTATCTGCACAGCCGGTCATTGCCAGCGCCGCAGCAAGCGCAAGACAAGTTGCCCGGCTCGCCCCCTCGCCGCTACGCGGCTGGGGGGACCCCCACCTCATCGCGCTCCGCGCTCTGCATCGTCGCCGGGCGAGCGCGGTCAACCTGGCGGCGATCACCCCGCGGGATCTGCGGCGTCAGCCACCGCAGCGGCAACAGCCGGCGCAACCCGGGGGTCCAGCGGGCTCGGGACGATCCGATCCTGCGCCAAGTCATCGGCGACGACGGCGACGATCGCCTCGGCAGCGGCCACCTTCATCTTCTCGGTGATCTTGCGGGCACCGGCGTCCAGCGCACCGCGGAACAAGCCGGGGAACGCCAACACATTGTTGATCTGGTTCGGGAAATCGCTTCGCCCGGTGGCGACCACCGCCGCGTGCCGGGCGGCCACATCCGGGTGGACCTCCGGGTCGGGATTAGACAACGCGAACACGATGCTTTGCGGCGCCATTGTCGCGATCAACTCCTCCGGAACCACCCCGCCGGAGACCCCAAGGAAAACATCGGCGCCCTCCAGGACCTCGACCATGCCGCCGGTTCGGTCGAGCGGGTTGGTGCGTTCGGCAAGCTCGGCTTTGACGCTGTTCATGTCGTTGCGGCCGCGGTGCAGAATGCCAAGCGAATCGAGCACGGTGATGTCCGAAATACCCTTGGTTTGAAGCAAATTAGCGCACGCGATACCCGCGGCTCCGGCACCGGAGATGACGATCCGCAGCGCGGTCATGTCGCGGTCGAGGACTGTTGCGGCGCCGATCAGCGCGGCCAGTACGACGATCGCGGTGCCGTGCTGGTCGTCATGCATCACCGGGCAGTCCAGCGTCTCGATGACCCGGCGCTCGATCTCGAAGCAGCGCGGAGCGGCGATGTCCTCGATGTTTACCGCGCCGAATGTCGGCCGCAGCCGCACCAGCGTTTCGACGATTTCGTCCGGGTCCTTGGTGTCCAGCACAATCGGGATGGCATCCAGGCCGGCGAACTCCTTGAACAGCCCGCATTTGCCTTCCATCACCGGCAACGACGCCGCCGGCCCGATGTCACCCAGGCCAAGGACCGCGCTGCCGTCGCTGACCACGGCCACCAACCTGCCCGACCACGTGTAGCGGGCGGCCAGAGTGTGGTCGCCGGCGATCGCGCGGCTGACCTGTGCAACACCGGGGGTGTACGCGATCGACAACGAGCGCTGGGTATCCAGCGCAGTCGTCAGGCCGACGCAAAGCTTGCCGCCCGAATGCGCCTCGAAGATCTCCGCGTCGGTGATAGCGCCCTGCTCGATGAGGGTCTGTATCGATTCAACCGATTCAGACACGCCGCCCAGCGTACTGACTCCTCATTAGTAGTCCTAATCGCCACGGTGCGTCGGTGACGACCCGCTGCGCCCGGCTTCGCCGCGCTTGCGATCGCCACGCGTTTCAGATCAGGCCCAGGCCGGTGACGGCTTCCCGCTCGTCAGCGAGCTCGGCAGTCGACTTGTCGATCCGGCCGCGGGAGAAGTCGTCGATGTCCAAGCCGGTGACGATCTTCCAGTTGCCGTCGTTGGTGGCGACCGGGAACGAGGAGATCAGGCCCTCGGGCACTCCGTAGGAGCCGTCGGACACCACGGCCATCGACACCCAGTCGTCCTTCGGGCTGCCCAGCAGCCAGTCGCGCGCGGCGTCGATGGTTGCCGAGGCGGCCGAGGCGGCCGACGACGCGCCGCGGGCGTCGATGATCGCCGCGCCGCGCTTGGCGACGGTGGGGATGAAGTCGTTCTCGATCCAGGCCTGGTCGTTGACCACCTCGGCGGCGTTCTTGCCTTTGATCTCCGCGTGGAAGATGTCCGGGTACTGGGTGGCCGAGTGGTTGCACCAGATGGTGATCTTCTTGATGTCGCTGACGTCGGCTCCGGTCTTGTGCGCCAGCTGCGAGATGGCCCGGTTGTGGTCCAGGCGGGTCAACGCCGAGAACCGCTGGTGGGGGATGTCGGGCGCGTTGCTCATCGCGATCAGCGCGTTGGTGTTGGCCGGGTTGCCGGTGACACCGATGCGGACATCGTCGGCGGCGACGGAGTTCAGCGCCTTGCCCTGCGCGGTGAAGATCGCGCCATTGGCCTCCAGCAGGTCACCGCGCTCCATGCCCGGGCCCCGGGGCCGGGCCCCGACGAGCAGCGCCAAGTTCACGCCGTCGAAGATCTTGTTCGGGTCGGCGCCGATCTGCACTCCCGACAGCAGCGGGAACGCGCAGTCGTCGAGCTCCATCACAACACCCTCGAGAGCCTTCAGGGCGGGCTCGATCTCCAGCAGACGCAGCTCGATCGGACGGTCCGCCC
>JAFAID010000041.1 GCA_019236925.1 Mycobacterium sp.
CAACGTCGTCACCGCGTCGGATCACTTTGTGGGCGAGGAGCTCACGCTGTCGCCGAAGGTCGACCTGATCTCGTTCACCGGCTCGACGGTGGTCGGCCAGCGGATCATGGAAAAGGGCGCGGCGACGATGAAGCGGCTGTTCCTGGAACTCGGCGGCAAGTCGGCCACCATTGTTCTGGAGGACGCCGACTTCGGGCTGGCGTGTGCGATCGGCATCGCGCCGTGTATGCACGCTGGGCAGGGCTGCGCCAACCCCACCCGGATGCTGCTGCCACGGTCCCGCTACGACGAGGGTGTGGCGATCCTCAAGAGCATCTACGAGAACGTCACGTGCGGCGACCCGCAGGATCCGGGAACCTTGTGTGGTCCGGTGATCTCGGAAAAGCAGCGCGACCGCGTGATGGGCTACATAAGGAAGGGTGTCGAAGAAGGCGCCACGGCGCCGGTCGGCGGACCCGACGCGCCCACCGGCTTCGACAAGGGATTCTTCGTCCGGCCAACGCTTTTCACCAACGTCGACAATTCCATGACGATCGCCCAGGAGGAGATCTTCGGCCCGGTGCTGGCCGTCATCCCGTTCGACGATGAGGAGGACGCCATCCGGATCGCCAACGACAGCATGTACGGGTTGGCCGGCAACGTGATGTCGGGCTCGCTGGAACATTCACTGGCGGTGGCCCGCCGGATCCGGGCCGGCTTCATGGGCGTCAACGGCGGCGCTCCGTACGGCGCCGACACACCGTTCGGCGGATACAAATACAGCGGGGTGGGACGCCAGAACGGTGTCGCCGGATTCGACCAGTACACCGAGATCAAGTCCGTGGGGTACCCCGCCGGATAGGTCAGATGTGATTGCCCGCCTGCTCGCCGCGGGCTCGGCTACCTTGTTCCCGTGACCGAAGTCGGAGCAGCGCAGCGGACGACTGGCCGCAGGATGGCGATTCAGTATGCGGGCGGGCTCGCTTGCGGCCACCTGATCGGTACCGCCGATGCCGCCGCCATCGTCATACCGCTGCACGGTCAATTCGCCGGCGATGCGCAGGCGTATTTCGCTCAGAAGAGCCTGATCATCGCGACGGTCATCGTTGTTCTGGGAACGCTCGCTGTCGCGGTCGGCGGCGTCGCGAACCTAGTCCCGGTCTTGCGGTGGTACGTCCGTGAGCAGCAACCGGACCGCGACCAACGACGAGGGGCCATGCGCGTGGTCGGTCGGCAGTCGATGATCCTGGCGGCGGTGTGGGCGGTCAGCGGCTTGAGTTACCTGGTGTTGAACCTTGACGGGGTTGCAGCCCTTGCGCTCCCGACTCTGTTGGCGGTCGTCTTCGGCGGAACTGCGGCAGCAAGCATGAGCCTTCTGCTCACCCAGCGATCCCTTCGCCCGATTCTGCTTGCCGCCACGCAAGGCTCGGAAGGCCTTGTGGTAGCGCCCCGCGTGCTCACCCGACTTGTGGGTATGTGGCTATTGGGTAGTGGACTGCCGTGCGCGGCGATCGCGGGCTTGGTTTTGGCTCGGTCGAACGGCTGGATGATCCAGCAGACCGGGTCCGTCGAAATGCCGATTCTGGTGGTAACGCTGGTAGCGATACTTATCGGGCTGCCGGTGATGATTCTGACCTCCCGATCCATATCCGACCCGATTCGCGAGGTCGTCGACGCGATGGCACAGGTCGAGCGAGGCCGAATCAACACCTTCGTCGGCGTCTACGAACGGTCTGAAATCGGCTGTCTGCAAAGCGGATTCAATCGGATGGTCGCTGGCATCGGCGAACGCGACCGGTTGCGGGACCTGTTCGGCCGTCACGTCGGGGCGGACGTGGCCAGACGCGCCATCGAAGAGGGCACTTCGCTGTCCGGCGATGTACGAGAGGCGGCAATCCTTTTCATCGACCTGGTCGGCTCGACGACATTGGCGGCCAGCCGGTCGCCGCAAGAGGTCGCCGAAGTACTCAACGACTTTTTCCGCATTGTTGTCAGCGCCGTCGACGAACGGCACGGCCTGATCAACAAGTTCCAAGGAGACGCCGCCCTCGCGGTCTTCGGGGCGCCGCTACCCGCGGATGGAGCGGCCTCAGCGGCGTTGGCTACCGCGCGTAGCCTACGCAGCCAATTGCGTCGGCTACCTGTCGTCGACTTTGGCATAGGCGTTTCGGCGGGGCCGGTGTTCGCCGGCAACATCGGCGCCGAAAACCGTTATGAATATACCGTCGTCGGCGACGCGGTGAACGAAGCCGCGCGGCTGGCCGATTTCGCCAAAGCGCTGGACCGGCGGATCGTGTGTTCAGCTGCCGCGATAGACCGTGCCGATGCGGCCGAGCGTCAGCACTGGGTCGCACATGGCGACACCGTCTTACGGGGCCGCTCCGAGGCCACCCGCATCTGGACACCGGGGGCCGACGGCTAGATCTAGCCCGCGCTGGCCCGGGGCATCGCGGTGTTAACTTCGACCAGGGCACCGGAAAGCCCTGAGGCACTCCGCATTTCAGAGAACGAGTGGAGCATTGCGTCGGTAACCTCGTGGATGTCGTCAAGTGTGCGATCATCGGCGATCACCGAGATGTTGAACTGGTCGACGTAGCTCCACACCGTTATATTGATGCCACAGCCGGGCGGTAGCGGGCCGGCCGAATAGATCTCACTGACCGGCGCGCCGCCGAAGTGGCCGCGTTCACGTGGGCCTGCCACGTTGGAGATCGGAAGATTGAAGAGCCTGTTGTGGCGGCTTCTTCTCGACAGCCACCGAAAGGCCGGCGGAGCCGCAATGGGCGGCAGGTATTCGACCAACCTGCCGTACGTGTTTGGGCCGAGCAGTTCGTAGTCTTCTTTGGCGATCGCATCCGCCAGCGATGTCAGCCGGACCCGCTCCATCGGATCGTCAATGTGCGCCGGGAGCGACACCGCCATTCCGCTTAGCTCGTTGCCGGTGATCCGGTCCAATGATTTGTCGGTACTGGCCAACACTGACGTGACGAGCGGGCGATCGGCCCTACCGTCATATCGCAGCAACAGTTCCCTTAATGCTCCTGCCGCCATCGCCAGCACCACGGCATTGAGGGTGATTTGCAGGTGCTTAGCAGTCTCTTTTACCTGGGCGAGCGAGAGTGTCGCGGTGGCAAATGTCCGCGTCGGTGCGACCACGTGGTTGAGGAAGGTCGGGGGAGCCTGCAAGGGACGAGCCAGGTCCGGTTTCTCGACGCGCTCCCTTGAGCGCCGTCTCAACCGCCAGAAACCCGAAGCTGCGTCTTTAATCACTCCTGGCAGCGCAGCGACTTGTCGGGCGTGGTCTCGACCAGCTGCCCGCAGCAGTTCGGCTCTCGGCGGCGGTACGAAAGTACTCGCGCTCGTGCGGTCAACCGGCGTCGGCTCAGTCGGATCCATCGCGCGTGCAAGGAGATTCGCCGATGCCACCCCGTCGGCTAAAGCGTGATGTACCTTGCCGATGAGTGCGAACTTTTGATCTGCCATACCTTCGGCGAAGTGAAACTCCCACAATGGACGGCTGCGGTCTAACGGGGTACTGGCGACCTGCCCGATGACCTGGTCGAGCTCTCGCCGCCCGCCAGGAGCCGGTACGTCCACTCGTCGCAGGTGATAGTCGAGGTCAACATCGCAGTTCTCCAGCCACATCGGATGATGCAGCCGCCACGGAATGTCGACAAGCTGATAGCGCAACGGGTCGAGCAAATGCAGCCGGTCGGCGAGCGTGCGCCGGACCAACTCGAAGTTGAACTCACCCTGGTAGTGCGCAGTATCTACCACCGCAATCTTCAACGTGTGGGTATGCAGGTTGGGAGTCTCGCTATACAGCAGCATCGCATCCATGCCGTTGAGCCGCTTCACAGCACACCCCGCCCGTCGGACTCTGCCGCTGCCGTCGGCCGGCAGCGACATACAGCATTATGGCAACGCTGGGCCCGCGCGGAACAAATTCGTGGTTTTAACCCGGCCACCCATGCCAATGGCGCGCGGCTGCATTCGGCGACAAGTCGGCCGCAGCTCATGCGGTATGGCTTACAGTTGTCCAGCGCACGAAGGAGGCGAACATCACGATCTGTATTCCCCGACACCCGGGCGACATCACCCGCGAGTGGCTCTCGGCAGTCCTTAGCAGCGGCGACACCGCCGCGCGGGTCTCCGACGTGGACGTGGCCGCCATCGGTACCGGACAGACCGGCGCGACGTATCGGGTGTCAATCACCTATGCGAGTGACCCGGGGCGTCTGCCGGATACCTTCGTGATCAAACTGCCTGCTCAGGACGACACGGTGCGGGAGCGAGTGACCATCGGCTACCGCAGTGAATGCGCTTTCTACACCGCGGTGGCCGACCGCGTGCGGGTGCCGACGCCGCAGTGCTTCTACTGCGAGATCAGCGACGACGCTCTTGACTACGCCCTGCTGCTGGCCGATCAGGCGCCCGCGGCGCAGGGCGATCAACTTGCGGGCTGCGGCGAGCCGGAGGCGCGGCTGGCCGTCACAGCGTTGGCCGGTCTGCACGGGCCCAGCTGGTGTGATCCGGTGTGGCTGGATTTCCCCGGGATTGCCTTCGCCCGACCCGACGAAGCATCGGCCAAAGGTCTCGGCGAGGTTGCGCGGACGAGTGCCGAGATCACCCTGGACAAGCTCGGCGGTCGGATGAGTGCCGCCGACCGAGAGACCTTGACCGCGGCAATGGATTTGGTGACACCGTGGTTGCTTTCCGAGCACGATCGTTTCGCCCTGCTACACGGCGACTATCGCCTCGACAACATGCTGTTCTATCCCGACGCCAGCAGAGTCACGGTGGTGGATTGGCAGACGCTCGGGGTGGGCCTGCCCGCAAGGGATCTGGCCTACTTCACCGCGACCAGCCTTAAGCCGGAACTGCGCTCAGCGATTGAGAAAGACCTTGTCGAGGTATACCACCAAGCTCTCTCCGGCTACGGTGTCACCGGCTACGATCGCGAAACCTGTTGGCGCGATTACCGTCTCGGGATGCCGCAGGCCCTGTTGATCTCGGCTTTGGGATTTGCGTTCGCCACCGCCACCGACCGCGGTGACGACATGATGCTCACCATGTTGGCTCGCGGCTGCCAGGCGATCCGGGACCTTCGCACCCTGGAGCTCATCGGCCAGCACGCGTCGGACCAAGCGACGCAGGCATGATCACCACCATGGACGCGAATCAGTATTGTGTGGAGCCTTGATCGACGGAAATCGCTGCGGCAGTGACGTTTCGCGATTCATCGCTGGCCAGCCAGCACACCGCGTCGGCGATGTCTTCGGGCTGGGCCACCCAGTTCGGCAGAAACGGGGTGAGCACGTTCGCCAACTGCGGATAGGTTTCGGTGGCCCTGGCGACCGCGGCGACCATGTCGCCGCTTCCCATGGCCGTGTTGACCGGACCGGGGTGCACGCTGTTGACCCGGATCGAGTGCCTGCCCAGCTCGGCGGCGAACGCGCGCGCCATCCCGGTCACGGCATGCTTGCTGGCGGTGTAGTGCACCATGAACGGCTGCTGTTTGATGCCGGCGGCGGAGCTGATCAAAACGATGGAACCGCCGCGACCCCCGTCGATGATCTTCTGCGCTCCGGCCATCACCGTGTTCCAGGTTCCGGTCACGTTGACGTCCATCACGTCGCGGAACGACTCGGGAGTGATCTCGTTCCAGGCCTGCGGGGCCGAGATGCCGGCGTTGGCGACGATGATGTCCAGCCGTCCGAGCGCAGCCACGCCGTCGTCCACCGCTTCACACAGACCGTCGAAGTCGCGAATATCGATCGCTGACGTGATAATTCGACGGTCGACGGCTTCGACGAGCCGAGCGGTTTCGGCGATGTCCTCTGGGGTTGCCGGGTCGTAGGGCACACAGGACGGAAGCTTGCCCGCGATATCGACGGCAATGATGTCGGCGCCCTCGTGGGCCATCCGGACGGCGTGCGCGCGGCCCTGCCCCCGTGCCGCTCCGGTGATGAATGCCACCCTGCCCGCTAGCCGGCCGCTCATGCGCGCTCCATATCGTAAACATCACTGTAACGCGAACGATAATACGTCACTGCTTGCGCTGCGCCGCCTTGACCAGGTTCGACCCGATGATCAGCCGCTGAATCTCGCTGGTGCCCTCGTAGAGCCGCAACAGCCGGACGTCACGATAAATGCGTTCCACCGGCACTTCGCGCATGTAGCCGCTTCCGCCGTGAATCTGGACGGCGAGATCGGCGACCTTGTCGGCCATTTCGGTGCAGAACACCTTCGCCGCCGACGGCGCGATTCGCCGGTCCTGCTCGGTGAGCCAGAGCCGGGCGGCATCACGGACGAGGGCGCGGCCGGCCATCACCCCGGTCTGCTGGTCGGCGAGCATCGCCTGCACGAGCTGAAAGTTCCCGATCGGGGTGCCGCCCTGGGTGGCTGTGGCCGCGTACGTCACGGATTCGTCCAGTGCTCGCTGAGCGGTTCCGACGGCTAGCGCGGCGATGTGAATCCGGCCCCGCGCCAGTGAGGTCATCGCTGCCCGATAACCGATGTCCTCGCTGCCACCGATCAGTGCCCCGGCCGGGACGCGCACATCGGTGAAGCGCACGTCGGCCGTCCAGGCGCCTTCCTGTCCCATCTTGGCGTCCTTGGCCCCGACCTCCACACCGGCGGCATCCGCTGGAACCAGGAAAACAGCAATGCCCGGTCCGGCGTCGTCAGCGGGACGCGTGCGGGCAAAGACCACAAACAGATCCGCGACCGGTGCATTGGTGATGAACCGCTTCTCGCCGGAGATCACCCAATCTGCATCGTCGCGAATGGCCTTGGTGCGCAACCCTGCCGGGTTCGATCCCGCTCCGGACTCGGTCAGCGCGAACGAGGCGACCTTTCCGGACGCTAACCCTTCCAACCAGGCGGCCTTCTGCTCGTCGGTGCCGAACCCGACCAGGACTTGACCGGCGATGCCGTTGTTGGTGCCGAACATCGAGCGAACCGCCAGCGAGGTGTAGCCCAGCTCCATCGCCAGCTCGACGTCTTGGGTGATGTCGAGCCCGAGTCCGCCCCACTCCTGCGGAATCGCATACCCGAACAAGCCCATGTCCTTGGCCTGCTGCCGAAGATCATCCGGCACCCGGTCGGTGGCCAGGATTTCCTGCTCGCGCGGGACGACGACGGTGCGGACGAACTGCCGGGTCTGCGCGAGGATCTGCTGGAAGTCGTCGTCGTCGACGACCGCGGCGGTCATTGAATTGCGTCCCTTCCTCCAGGCCCCGCACATCATATATGAAATATGATGTGCGATGATGTGCCGGGTTCAAGAAGTAGATAAGGGACGGTGATCAGGTGTCGTTGTTGACCGGTCAAACCGCAGTCATCACCGGCGGTGCTCAAGGGCTGGGTTTCGCCATCGCGGAGCGGTTTGTTGCCGAGGGGGCACGGGTCGTTCTCGGTGACGTGAATCTCGAGGCAACTGAGTCTGCGGCGAAACAGCTCGGCGGCGATGACGTTGCCGCCGCGGTGCGCTGCGATGTGATTTGCGGGGCCGACGTCGACGCGCTGGTCTCGGCGGCCGTCGACCGATTCGGCGGGCTGGACATCATGGTCAACAACGCCGGGATCACCCGCGACGCGACGATGCGCAAGATGACCGAAGAGCAATTCGATCAGGTCATCGCGGTGCATCTGAAGGGGACCTGGAACGGGCTGCGCAAGGCAGCGGCGATCATGCGGGAGAACAAGCGCGGCGCAATCGTGAACATGTCGTCGCTATCCGGAAAAGTCGGCTTGGTCGGCCAGACTAACTACTCGGCGGCCAAAGCCGGAATCGTGGGCATGACCAAGGCTGCCGCCAAGGAGCTCGCGCATCTCGGTGTACGGGTGAACGCTATCGCTCCCGGCTTGATCCGATCGGCGATGACCGAAGCAATGCCGCAACGTATTTGGGACGAAAAAGTCGCCGAGGTGCCGATGGGTCGGGCCGGTGAGCCCAGCGAGGTCGCCAACGTCGCGTTGTTCTTGGCTTCGGACCTGTCGTCGTACATGACCGGGACAGTGCTCGAAGTGACCGGCGGGAGATTCATGTGAGCACACGTGAAGCCGTTATCTGCGAACCGGTTCGGACACCGATCGGCCGCTACGGCGGGATGGTCAAATCGCAGACCGCTGTCGACCTCGGCGTCGCCGCCCTCGCCCGGCTACTCGACCGAACCGGCGTCCCGCCCGGATCGGTGCAGGACGTGATCCTCGGGCACTGCCATCCCAGCAGCGAGGCGCCGGCGATCGGGCGCGTCGTCGCACTCGACGCCGGGCTGCCGGTCACGGTGCCCGGCATGCAGGTCGACCGCCGCTGCGGATCAGGTCTGCAGGCGGTTATCCAGGC
>JAFAID010000417.1 GCA_019236925.1 Mycobacterium sp.
GCAAGATGCACGCGGCCAACCGCGCTGAGGCCGTGTCGAAGTTCATGCGGCTGACCAATCAGTGACGGCGCGGTCCGGGACCGCGGTCATGGCGCGCTCGGCCATGGCGGTGATGGTCAGTGCCGGGTTGACTCCGGGATTGGCGGGTACCGCGGAGCCGTCGCATACCAGCAGATTCTGGTAGCCGAAGACGTGGTGATTCATGTCGATCACCCCGCGGGACGGGTCGACTGCGGTGACCGCCCCGCCCAGGATGTGCGCGGTGACCGGGGTAGCGAGCAAGGCCTCGGTGATCCAGCTTTGCGCGATTCCGCCGGTCTTGTCGGCCAGCCGCTGGGCGACCTCGTTGGCGTAGGGCAAGAAGGTGGGGTTCGGGTGGTGCGGGTCTTGCCGGGTCTGGACCCGGATTTTGCCGGTGAGCCCGCGTCGGGGCACGAAACGCATCGAGTTGTCCAGTGTCTGCATGACACCGGTGATGATGGTGCGTCGCGACCAGCCACGGACGTTCGCTTGTTTTGCGAAACGGACCGGGTGACAAAGGATTTGGGCGATCCACTTCAGTGGGCGAGTCAAGCGGGTGCCATTGGGCGTCAGGAGCGTGAACATCAGGCCCATCAGGTCCCCACCGGTGCCGTAGGTGACGGTTTCGCTGTGGCTGTTGCGATCGGGGTGGATGCTGGCGGTGATCGCCACCGTCCGCCACCATCCGCGATCGTCGGGAACTGTTACCGCGGTGAGTGATTCGCTGTTGGTGCGGACCAGATGCCCAAGGCGATCCGAGATGGCCGGCAATGCCCTGGAGGCCTTGCATCGGGCGAGCAACTCGTTGGTTCCCAGTGCGCTGGCCGCGACGACGACGCCGCGGGCACTGAGGGTTCGCGTGTCTTTTCGCAGCCAGGCCCCGGTGCGTTCGCTGGTGACGAGGTATCCGTCGGAACCGTCCGAGGCACCAAGCGGTTCGATCAGGGACACCGTGCGCTCCGGGATGATCTCGACACCGAGCCGCTGGGCCAGCCAGAGGTAGTTTTTCGGCAGGGTGTTCTTGGCGTTGTGACGGCAACCGAGCATGCACTGGCCGCATTCGATGCATCCGGTTCGCGCTGGCCCCGCACCGGAGAAAAACGGGTCGTCCACGGTCACCCCGGGTTTGCCGAAGTACACCCCGACGGGCGTCGGGTGGAAGCTGTCGCGTACCCCCATGTCAGCGGCGACACTGGCGAGCACCTCATCCATCGCAGTCCGTCGCGGGTGGGCGACGACTCCGAGCATCCGCTCGGCCTCCGCGTAGTGCACGTCGAGGTCGCCGGCTTCGCCGCTGACGGTCTTCCACTCTTCGAAGAAGCGCTGCGGCGCGCGGTAAAGGGTCTGTGCGTAGACGAGGCTGCCGCCGCCGACGCCAGTCCCGCTGAGGACCATGACGTCTTTGAATTTGGAGATTCGCAGAATGCCTTTCATGCCGAGTTTGGGCATCCACACCGAGCGGCGCAGCTGTGTGAGCCGTTCGGCGAACTCTTCGTCGTCGAAGCGGCGGCCGCATTCGATCACCGCGACCCGGTAGCCCTTCTCGGCGAGGCGCAGCGCGGCGACACTGCCACCGAAACCCGAGCCGATGACGATCCAGTCGTAGTCGTAACGGGTATTCACCGGCTCATCTCCCCAGGATGGTGACGGCCGCCGCCGCGACGTCGTTTTCCAGGTAGCCGCCGCCGTTTTCGGCGAGCGCGACGCGGGCACCGGCGACCTGGCGGGTGCCGCAGCGGCCGCGTAGTTGGTCGGTCACCTCGACGAGTTGAGCGCAGCCGGTGGCACCGACGGGGTGCCCCTTGGACAGCAGGCCTCCGCTGGGATTGACCGGGATCCGCCCGCCGAGCGCGGTGGCGCCCGACCGCAGCAACTCCGGTCCCTTTCCGGGTTCGCAGAGCCCGAGTTCTTCGGTCACGATCAGTTCGGCCGGTGCCGCGGCATCATGCAACTCGACCACGTCGACGTCGTCGGGACCGACACCTGCCTCCGCGTAGGCGGCGGTCGCGGCGCGTTGCGGGCCGGTGGGCTCGCCGTCGGCCCGGTCGCGTCCGGACACCAGCGACGCGGCAAGGATCCGCACCGGGTCAGCGTGCAAGCGCTGCAGGCCGCGCGCGGTGGCCAGCACCAGCGCAGCGGCGCCGTCGCCGATCGGTGAGCACATCAAAAGCCGCAACGGGTCAGCAATTAGTCGGCTGGCGAGCACCTCTTCGGTGGTGATCGGCTTGCCGTACTGCGCGTTCGGGTTGAGCGCACCGTGCCGGTGTGCTTTGACCGACACCGCTGCAAAGTCAGCCTCGGTGGCGCCGCTGCGGGCCATGTAGTCGCGCGCCACGTGGGCGTAGATGTCCATGAACGCCGTTCCCGAACCGGTGCCATTTCGCGCGGCGGTGGGTGGCTCATCCTGGTCGTAGCCGCTGGAGAACGCCGCGAAGCTGCGCGCCCTGTCCGGGTGGGACAGCTTTTCGGCGCCCACCACGACAGCGACCTCGCCGGCTCCGGAGGCTAGCACCGCACGGGCCAGACCGACCGCGGTCGAGCCCGACGCGCAAGCGTTTTCGACGTTGACGATCGGGATCCCAAGCAGTCCCGTGTGCCGTAGCGCCGCCTGGCCGGGGACGCACGCCTGCCCGGTCAGGATGCTGGCCACCGCGTTGGAGAACACCGCATAGTCGACAACGTCGGGGGTGGCTCCGGCATCGCGCAGCGCAGTCGCGACCGCCTCCTCGGTCAGCGACCGCAGCGTGCGTTCTTCGTGCCTGCCGAACGCGGTCATGCCGACACCGGCGATGAATATTTCAGTCACGCCACCCAGGGTGGGGTGTCACGGTCGCGGGCACCATCCGTCGATCGGCACGACCTCATCGGCCGTTCGGCCATTCGCGGCGATGCCGCGGCGGTGGGCTAGCCATTCGGCGGGTCGTTATCACCCATTCGTCCAATAGCGGCTCCCCAGCGCCGCTGAGAGTGTCGTAAGCCAACACAAATACGACAGTTATCAGCCGCATAGGTTCCTCTCAGCATAGGAGTCCACACATGTCACATGTCAGGCACAGGCCGCGATCAGCTGCCGCACGCGCCCGCGAGCTCGATCAGACCGTGGGTCGGGTCGCGGGAGTGCTGCTCGTTCGCGCCCGGTCGGGATGGAGTCCCCTACAGCGCCGGATTGTTCGAGCGGCCGGCGCGGCGACAACGATGGGGGCTGGCGCGTTTGCGATGGCGCTGATGGCCCCGCACGCGGCCGCTGATCCGTCGAATGCTCTGCAACCCGTGATCAACGAACTGCTCGACTCTCAACAGCTGATGGCGTCAGACAGCAGTGCCTGGCCGTGGGTCACCTCGGCTGATCTGCCCGACGTGCAGCAATACACGCAGACTGTCGCGCAAACTCAGCTCTTTTTTGATTTGACCGGGGCACTGGGCAAAGCGGAGGGTGCGACTCTCACACAGGGGTTTTTCTCCTGGAACGCTGACGCCGCCAACCCCGAAGGAGTTCTAGTCCTCCCGAATCCGGACAACCAGTATTACTTCTCGGCGCTCAACCCGAATGACACCTACACGGTCACCGTCGACCCCGGTCACGGCACCGAGGACATGCTCTTCGAAACCATTTCAGGCAACGGCCTTAGCACGCCTTTCGCGGAGGCCAGCAGTGCCAATTTGGACACTTTCACGCCCAACGCCGACGGCAGCTACACCATTACTCTGAGTGACACTCCACAGTCGGGCAACTGGCTCGACACCGCCGGGTCCGACGCGATGCTCCTTCGCGGCAGCATGGGTGACTGGGGCCTGCCGCACGACTTCATGTCCATCCAGCAAGACGGTGTCACCACGACGAACACCCTTCCGCTGCTATCCGAGTCGGAGATTTCGACGATCCTGACTCAGGTCGCCGCGACCGACGCCGCAGAGAACCTTTCCCCGACCTACTACGGGCAATTGGAAGCCCCCCAGACGCAACTCGCGGACAACACCTTCAGCCCGATCCAGCCGACCGCGGATTTCGAGCCGGGACCACTGCTGGCGGGGACAACGCAGATCAGCAGTTTCGGGAATTACGATCTTCAGCCCGATCAGGCGCTGATCGTCAAGGTGCCCGACATCGACGCCTCGTACACGGGCGCCGAGCTCAGCAACGTTTTTGGCGAGAATGCGCCGGTGGCGACCGCGATCGGCAGCCTCAACGACACCCAAGAGTTCCAGGATCCCGACGGCTACACCTACTACGTCATCAGTAGCCAAAATCCGGGTGTCGCGAACTGGCTCAATGACGACGGTGTTAACAACGGCACTATCTGGCTGCGGTTCGAAGGCGTGGACAACCCTTCGAGCTCACCAATACCAGTCACGACCGAGGTCGTGCCGGTTTCCGAGGTCAGCCAGTATCTGCCCGCCGACACCCCTACCGTCACGGCGGCGGAATATGCCGCCGAAACGCAGGAGCGCCTGTTCCAGTGGGACTACGCCCAAGACCAGAACGCCGGTATTTCCTGGGTGGACATGAACCTGATGTACCAGCAGATCGAGGACGCGGTGGGTCCCACCGAGTTCAACCAGATATTCGGCAATCAAAACGAGTTCAACGGTGCAAGCGGTGTCCCTTCGGTGCTGGACCGGATGACCGACCCGTCGCTGATGCCGAATGTGGACACCCTTGGTCAGGACATCCTGAGCGATCCGAACGGCAGCCTGATCGCGCTCATCGACAATGTGCCACTGGCGATCAAAGACGTCGAGCTGCCCACGATTTTGGCGGCAGAGGGCGTGGAAGTGGACGCCCTGCAAACCGCCCAGGCGGTGGAAAGCGACATCTCGTCGTCCGACCCGTCACAAGTGCTGACAGATCTGAGCACGGGCCTTCAAGGGCTCGAAACGGTCTTCAACGACGCGGTCACCGACCCGACCACCAGTATCACCGCCGGCATCCTCAACGCCCGCGACGACCTGGCGACCGCAGTAATGAACGCAACCTCCTCCACGTCGCTCAGCGAGGGCACGCCGCTATGGGCCGGGCTGGAAAGCTTGAATGAGACGCTCTTCGGCACCAGTGCCGATGCGGCGTCGATCGCCGCCAATACTGGTGCCGATGCGTCGAGCGCCGGCGCCGGGCTGCTGTCCGATCTGCTGGGCCTTTTCTGACTCGCAGCGGCGATGGGCATCCTTCCCGCAGGGTCGTCCTTGCGGGAAGAATGCCCACGTCAGACCTGTGGAGGCCTGGACGCCAGGTGATTACAGCAAGACGGCAGCAATTCCCAAGCCCGACAAGCACACCGCAGCACGTGCACAGCCCGCAGATCCGGCCTCGATTGCCAACCTGGGCAAGGGTATTCGCGAAGAATTGTCATCTCTCTAAGGATGGGGCGTTGAAGGACCTCCTGCGCGGTTCCGACCTCGTTGTGGACAGCGCTGAACCGACCCCGATGTCAATGTGGAGCGCTCGCAGCGCAGCGAGGACGAACGACGTTGACGACGGGATGCCAGTTCAGCGCAAACGGCTGGGAGCCGAAGCCGATGAGCGATTGCCACGGCCGTGGGCTGGCCATTGGGCACGTGGAGATCCCCCATTCGTCCAATGGCGCCTCGGCCGCGCCGCTGGAAGTGTCGTTAGCCATGACAGATGCAACGGTGACCAGCCCGGCCACGGCATACGAGCGCCGCGGCGCGGCCGCATGGATTCGCCTGACCCGACCCGAGAAGCGCAACGCCATCGACGCCGACATGCTCGCTGGCATCGAGGCCGGCCTGGACCGTGCCGCCGCAGAGGGCGCCCGGGCAGTGGTGCTAACCGGCAGCGGGCGGGCGTTCTGCGCGGGTGCGGACCTGAGCGCCGTGGGCGACGGCGTCAACGATCTCGCCGGGATCGAGCAGCTGCTCGAGGACGCCGGCAAGCTCACGCTGCGCATCGAAGCCCACCCCGCACCGGTGATCGCCGCGGTCAACGGCGCCGCCGTGGCCGGCGGGCTGGAGCTGGTGCTGGCCTGTGACCTGGTGGTGGCGGCCCAAAGCGCGACCCTCGCCGACGGCCACGCCAAATGGGGCCTGTTTCCCGGCGCGGGCAGCTCGGTGCGGCTGCCGCGGCTGATCGGAATCAACCGGGCACGCGAGCTGCTCTACACCGGTGCCGCGCTCAGCGCGCAACAGATGTACGACCTCGGCGTCGTCAACCGGGTGGTTCCCGACGAGGAGTTGGAGAGCGCGGTGGACGCCTTCTGCGCGCGCCTCGCGACCGGCAGCGCAGCCGGGTTGGCGCGGATGAAGCGCGTCATCAACGCCGCGGCCACGATGCCGGTGGCCGATGGCCTCGCTCTGGAGCTGGCCGAGGCCCGCCAACACCTACGCTCACCCGACGTCGCCGAGGGCCTAGCCGCCTTCGCCGAGCACCGCCGCCCGAGATTCGCCTGAGGTGGCAGCGATGAGCGTGTTAACCGTGCCGTGCGTGCTGAGCGATGAGTTGGAGATGTTCCGCGACAGCGTCCGCTCGTTCGCCCAGGCCAAACTGGCTGACGGGTATCTGGAGCGGGCGTTGCGGGACGAGTTTCCGCCGGACTTTGTTCGTCAGCTCGCTACTAGGGGATTGATCGGGCTGGAGGTGGGTGCCCCGTACGGCGGGCAGGCGGCCGACTACCTCGCCGCGGGGATCGCGGTCGAAGAGGTCGCCCGCGCCGACTTCAATGCCGCCTACCTGATCTTCAACTCGACCGTGACGGGAAGCCTCATCGAGCGGATGAGCCCACTGGCCGCGCAGGTGCTGCCGCGGCTGGTGTCTGGCGACCTCAAGCTGTGCCTGGCGCTCACCGAACCCGGCAGCGGCTCGGACGCCGCCGCGATGTCCACCGTCGCCAAAGCCGTCCCTGGGGGGTGGCGGCTGCGTGGGGAGAAGACCTCGGTCACCGGGCTGCCCTCGGCCGACCTGGCTATCGTGTTCGCGCGCACCGGACAAGGGGCATCCGCGTTCTTGGTCGACCTCGACGACCCCAGCGTGTCGCGGCAGCGGTTCCGCGACCCGGGTCTGCGGCCAATCGGGCGCGGCGCGGTCACCTTCGACGACACGTTCGTGCCGCAGGCGCGGCTGCTCGGGCAGGAAGGGCGCGGTTTTCAGCTTGTCATGCACGAATTCGACTACACTCGAGCACTTTTGGGGCTGATGGCGATCGCCGCGGCCGAACACGCGATCGACATGACTGTCGAATACACCCAGCAACGCAGCACTTTCGGGCAGCCGCTGTGCAGCTACCAGGGCGTGACGTTCCCGATTGCCGAGCACCTCACCCAACTGGAGGCGGCCCGCTGGCTGTGCTACCGGGCGTTGAGCCTTCGCACCCTCGGGCGCCCGCACACCCGCGAGGCGGCGATGGTCAAGTGGTGGGCCCCGCAGCTGGCGGTGCGGGCGATCGAGGACTGCATTGTGTTGCACGGCCATGTCGGCTGGTCGGATGAGATGCCCTTGCAGTCGATGCGCCGGGATGTCTCCGGTCTGCTCATCGGTGACGGCACCCCACAGATCCAGAAGCTGATCATCGCCCGCGAAACGTTCGGCCGCGCCGCCGTTCCGCGCGCACCCGCACCCTCAGCACGCACCAATGGAAGGACGCCATGACCACTTCGATACGGACCCAGCACGGGCTGGGCGAACTCCTCGACCTGACCGGCCGGGTCGCGCTGGTGACCGGTTCCGGGCAAGGCGTCGGTGCGGCCACCGCGCAGCTGCTTGCCGGACAAGGCGCCGCTGTGGCTGTCAACGACTACTTCGCGGACCGCGCAGGCACCGTCGCAGCCGGGATCCTCGGCGCCGGCGGACGAGCGCTTCCCTGCACCGCGGATATCACCGACGCGTCCGCGCTGCAGGCGATGGTCGCCGACGTCGAACGTCAGCTGGGCCCCGTCGACATCCTGGTCAACAACGCCGGCAACGCCGGGGCCACCACACCGGCGGCGCCCGACCCACAGCCGTTCTGGGAGTCCGACCCGGCGCAGTGGGCGCCGTGGATTGCGGTCAACTACACCGGGGTGATGCTGGCGACCCGGGCAGTGCTGCCGGGGATGATCGAGCGCGGACACGGCCGCATCATTACGGTCATCTCCGACGCCGGCCGGGTGGGCGAGCCCGACCTCGTCGTGTATTCCGGCGCTAAGGCTGGCGCCGCCGGCTTCATGCGCGCGATCGCCAAAGCAGCAGGCCCACATGGTGTGACCGCCAACTGCGTGGCCCTCGGCGGTATCCGCACATCCGCAATCGAGCCATTGCTGGGCGACCCCGCCTTCGTCAAAAGGGTGCTGCGGTCATACCCGGTGGGACGGCTCGGCGAGCCCATTGATCCGGCCGCGTTGATCACCTTTTTGGCATCCGACGCGGCGTCTTGGATCACCGCGCAAACCTATCCCGTCAACGGGGGCTATTCGGTCGGTCAATG
>JAFAID010000236.1 GCA_019236925.1 Mycobacterium sp.
GGCCGACTGTTCACCCCCTTCTTCATCACGGTGGGTCTGGTCGAGGCGGCCTACTTCATCAACTTGGCCTTCATGGCGCTGTTCGTGTTCGCCACGCCAATCGCGCCAAAGTAATCCGCCAAGATGGGTGACATGCGCGCCGTGGTCCTGGCTGCCAGCCAGGCCGAGGGCAACTTCCTCATGCCCAACGGCACCTTCTTCGTTGTGCTGATCATCTTCTTGATCGTGCTCGGCGTTATCGGCACCTTCGTGGTGCCGCCGATCACGAAGGTGTTGAAAGAGCGCGACAATATGGTCACCAAGACGCTGGCCGACAACAAGAAATCGGCCGAGCAATTCGCCGCCGCCCGGGAAGACTACGAGAAGGCGATGTCTGAAGCTCGGGTCAAGGCATCGGCGGCCCGCGACGACGCCCGGGCCGACGGCCGAAAGGTGCTCGACGAAATGCGCAGCCGCGCTGAGGAAGAGGTTTCCACGACACTGCAGAACGCCGCCGACCAACTCAAGCGTGAGGGCGATGCGGTAGCCGCGGATCTGCGCTCTCGAGTGGAGAGCATGTCCATGACGTTGGCCAGCCGCATCCTTGGCGTCGAGGTGACCACCTCGGTCACGACTACCGGGTCGGGGCGGTAAGGACGATGTCGACTTTCATCGGGCAGTTCGTCGGGTTCGCCGTCATCGTGTGGCTGGTCTGGCGCTACGTGGTGCCGCCGGTGCGCAAGATGATGGCTAACCGGCAGAACACCGTACGACAGCAGTTGGACGAGGCGGCGGCTGCCGCCGATCGGCTCACGGAAGCGAGTCGGGCGCACAGCAAAGCGATAGACGACGCCAAGGCCGAGGCGCATCGGGTCACCGAAGAGGCCGAGTCGGACGCCAAACGCATCGCCGAACAAATGCGCGCCCAGGCCGATAGTGAAGTCGAACGGATCAAAGTGCAGGGCGCCAAGCAGGTCGAGCTGCTGCGTGCGCAGCTGGTTCGCCAGCTGCGCCAGGACCTCGGCGCCGAATCCGTATGGCGTGCAGGCGAATTGGTTCGTGGTTACGTCGCCGACCCCGCCCAGCAATCGGCAACGGTCGACCGCTTTCTCGATGACCTCGACGCGATGGCGCCCTCCGAGGCGGAGGTGCAGTACCCCATCGCGGAGAAGATGCGTTCGGCCAGCCGTGCGGCGTTGACCGGCCTGATGAAGCGGTCCGATGAGATCGCCGGTGACCTCGACGACGCTGGACTGTCCAGTCTCGCCGACGATCTGACGTCGGTCGCCGCGATGTTGGAGCGCGAGCATGTCGTCACCCGGTATCTGACCGTGCCGGCTGAAGACGCGGCGCCGCGGGTCCGGCTGCTCGAGCGACTGGTGTCCGGCAAAGTCGGGCAGCCCGCGTTTGACGTACTCGAAAGCGCTGTCTCCGAACGCTGGTCGGCCGACTCCGATCTGCTCGACGGAATCGAGCTGGTGTCCCGACAGGCGTTGTTGATGCGCGCCGAGCGAGCCGGGCAGGTTGACGAGGTGGAAGACCAGCTGTTCCGGTTTTCTCGCATTCTCGACGTGCAGCCGCGCCTGACCATCTTGCTGGGCGACTACGAAGTACCCGCCGAAGGCCGAGTTCGGTTGCTGCGCAACGTGCTGCAGAGTGCAAACATTGACGTCAATCCGATCGCGGTTGACCTGCTCTCCAAGACCGTCGAGTTGTTGCGCGGGCGACCGGCCGAGGAGGCGGTGCTCACCCTGGCTGAAGTGGCGGTGGCTCGCCGCGGCGAAGTCGTCGCACACGTCGACGCCGCCGCCCAACTCAGCGATGCGCAGCAGGAACGCCTCACCCGGGTGCTGAGCCGGATCTACGGCCATCCGGTAACAGTGCAGACGCAAATCGACCCCGAGCTGCTGGGCGGGCTCGCGATTACGGTCGGCGACGAGGTTATCGACGGTACGCTTTCGTCTCGTCTCGCGGCGGCCCAGACCCAGCTCCCAGACTGAAAACCTAGCCAACACAATCAACAAGCAGGAAGAACGAAAAGCTATGGCAGAGTTGACAATCTCCGCTGAGGACATTCAAGGCGCGATCGACGAGTACGTTAGCTCGTTCACCTCCGACACCGCCCGCGAGGAGGTCGGCACGGTCGTCGACGCCGGTGACGGCATTGCGCACGTCGAAGGCTTGCCGTCGGTGATGACCCAAGAGCTCCTCGAATTCACCGGCGGGGTTTTGGGCGTGGCGCTCAACCTCGACGAGCACAGTGTCGGCGCGGTGATCCTGGGTGACTTCGAGAAGATCGAAGAGGGCCAGCAGGTCAAGCGCACCGGTGAGGTGCTCTCGGTGCCGGTGGGCGATGCGGTCCTCGGCCGGGTGATCGACCCGCTGGGCCACCCGATCGACGGCGAGGGAGACATCGAGGCCGAAGAGCGCCGGGCGTTGGAGATTCAGGCTCCGTCGGTGGTGCAGCGCCAAGGCGTCAAAGA
>JAFAID010000294.1 GCA_019236925.1 Mycobacterium sp.
GTTGTCCTCGACGTTGGCGCACCAACTTGCGGCCAGCGGCAGTGCACAACTGATCGTGACGATCCGGTCCGGCGACCCGGTGCCCGACGCGGTAACAGCGCTGTTGAAAGAGCGGTTGTTGCTGAGTCTGCGCCTTGACGCATTTACCCGCGAGCAGACCGAGACGCTGGCCCGCGCCGTGCTCGGCGGCGTCGTCGATACCGGGCTGATCAACGAGTTACACCAACGAACTGCTGGCAGCCCGCTGCTGCTGCGCGGCCTGCTGGACGCGGGTTTGGAAAGTGGAGTGTTGGTGTGCACGGATGCGGGCTGGCAACTTCGAGGTGCGCTGCGGGCCGACCGCCAACTTCACGAGATGCTTGAGTTTCGCCTGCAGTCCTTCGCGCCGGAGGAATTGGAGGCGGTAGAGATCTTGGCGGCTGCCGAGGTGCTGGACTGGGAGATCCTGCGTGGGCTTTGCGATGCCGACGCGGTGGGACGCCTGGAGCGCCGTGGAGTAATCCAGGTGGTTGCCGACGGATTCAACACGATGGCGCGGCTGAATCACCCCCTGGTGGCTGAAGTGGCAATCCGACACGCCGGTGTGGTGCGTTCGCGACAGCTCAATGGCATGTTGGCACAACAACTTCGGAAGAATCTGCAGGCCAAAGGGCAGCGGTCGGGGTTGCCCGATGTGCGCACCCGGGTACGGCTGGCGCAGTTCATGATGCGCAGCGATCTGTCGCCGGACCTCGACCTGATCATCGATGCGGCGGCGAGCGCGATGACCATGTCGACGGTGTCTCTGGGTGAGGAGTTGGCCCGATTCGCGTTCGAGCGCGGCGGTGGCCTGCCGGCCGCGATCCTACTTGGCAGGGCGATCGGCTGGCAGGGTCGCGGCGACGAGGTCGAGGCAATGCTCGCCGACGTCGACCCCCCCGATGGTGTCGATGAATGGCTGATCGTGCAGTGGGGTGCTCTGCGAGCCTTGAATCTGTTCTTTAACTGCAAGCAGGTCGAGCCCGCCCGGCAGGTACTCGCCGATGTGAAGAACCGTGTCGATTCCGAAGCAGTCGTGGGTCTCGTCACGGCGCTGGAGGTGTCGTTTGGGTTCTTCTCCGGGGATGTTGCGACAGCGATCGAGACCGGGCCGAGGTTGTGTGGATCGGATGTGTTGCCGTTGGCGGCGTTGTTTGCGGCGGTGGCAACGTCGTGTGCGTTGGCGCTCGCCGGCCGGTTTGGCGACGTCGACCGGATCGCGGATGCGGGGTTGCGGGCGGCCGCGCTCAGCGAATCGGGTTCGGACCGGTTCAACATTGGGTTGGCTGAGGCGACGGCGTTGACGTGGGCCGGGGATTTCCCGGCGGCCGAGCGGGTTTGGGAACGCTTTGCCGCGATGGCCGCGGGCGTGCTGGACGCCAACGCGATGGTGTACGCGATGCTCGGGGTCGTGCAGCTTGGCCGGGGGGCGCTGCCGGCCGCGTGTGCTGCCTTTCAGGATTCGATCTCGGCGATGTCGCGTGGTTTTCCGTCGGCCTGGGTGATGCTGGTGGGGGCGTGGTCCGCGCAGGCCGAGGGCGCGCGGGGAGACAGTGCGGCCGCCGCTGCCGCGCTGCGCGGGTCGGAGGACGCCTACGGCCCGCAGGTCGCGGTGTTCTTGCCGGAACTCGAGCTGGCCCGGGCCTGGGAGCGGGCCTCCGTCGGCCAGACGACGGCCGCGCGGACACATGCGCTGCGTGCCGCACAGATCGCGCGACAGGCCGGGATGTACGCCGTCGAGATGCGCGCGCTGCACACCGCCGTGCGGTTCGATGACCCTTCGCAAACCGAGAGACTGGCCGAGCTGGCCACGACACTGAACACTTTGTTGGCGGAGGCGATCGCCGAGCACGCTCGCGGCCTGGCCAACCACGACGGCGATGTGCTCGACGCCGCGGCCGACCGGTTCGCCGACATGGGCGCGGTTGCCCTGGCCGCCGACGCCGCAGCCCAGGCGGCGCGCGAACACGCGCGCGCAGGAAAGCGTGGCAAGGAATTGGAGTCGTCGACCCGCGCGCACTGGCTGGCCAGCCAGCACGAAATACGAACACCCGCAGTCCATTCCGTGGCCCAACCGTTGCCGATTACCGACCGTGAACGTGAGATCGTGATGCTGGCTGCGGCTGGTTTATCCAATCGCCAGATCGCCGAAAGGCTTTCTGTGTCGGTGCGGAC
>JAFAID010000359.1 GCA_019236925.1 Mycobacterium sp.
CGCGCCGGATCCGAGGATCCGGTGACGACGCACCCGCTCAGTCGGCGCATCGCTTACGTTCTGGGCTTGCAGCCGGACGCGCCTGCTCTGGAATTCGAGGGCCAGTGGGTGTCGTGGGGTGAGTTGGGCGAAATGGCCAACCGGATCGGTTCGCTCGCTGGTGGTGTCGACCGACAGCCGCAGATTGGGATTCTGCTGCGCAATCGCCCGGCCCAGGTGGCCACGCTGCTCGGCGTGCTGCAGTGTGGCGCGACAGTGGTTGTGATCAACCCGGCCCGCGGCGATGAGCGCATCAAAGCAGATGTCGATCAGCTGGGGCTGCCGTTCATCATCGGCGAGCCTGACGACCTTGCGACACTGGGCGAGCCGTCCACCACGACCGTGGTGTCAATCCCGGACCAAGACGGCGAGCCGAAAGTGATTGCGGCCGGGCAGGCTCGCGTCGACCGCGAAGTGCGGCCCGGCGTTGCCGTGCGGATGCTGACCAGCGGAACGACCGGACCACCCAAACGAGTCGACCTCACCTACGACATGCTGGCGCACAGCGTGCTGGGCCCGGAGGCTGACCGGCCGCCGGCGCCGACGGAGCTGCGTCGTGGTGTCGCGATCGTCAACTCGCCGCTAGTGCATATCGGCGGGGTGTTCCGGATACTGCAATGTGTTTCCGAGGCGCGGCCTTTCGTATTGCTGGAGCGATTCGAGCTCACCCGCTGGGCCGAAGCCGTGCGTACGCACCGGCCGCGTGCGGTATCGCTGGTACCGGCCGCGCTGCGGATGGTGCTGCACTCCGACCTGCGTCGGGAAGATCTGGCGAGCATCCGTGCCGTCACATCCGGTACCGCACCCCTGTCGGCCGAGGACGCCGAGGCGTTCACCGAAAAATACGGAATTCCGGTTCTGACTTCCTATGCGGCAACGGAATTCGGTGGCGGTGTTGCGGGCTGGACGTTGCCCGATCATCACAAGTATTGGCGGGTCAAACGCGGCAGCGTGGGGCGCGCCAACCCCGGGGCCCAACTGCGGGTGGTCGGTGACGACGGCACTCCGCTCGAGCCCGACCAGGTCGGGCTGCTCGAGGTCAAGCCCGGGCAACTGGGACCCGCCGCGGAGTGGATGCGAACCACCGACATGGCTCGTATCGATGCCGACGGCTTCCTGTGGATCATCGGTCGAGCCGATCAGGCGATCATCCGCGGCGGCTTCAAAGTGATGCCCGACGACGTCCGCACCGCGCTGGAGAGCCATCCGGCGGTCGCAGGCGCGGCGGTGGTCGGGCGGCGCGACAAACGCCTCGGCGAGACGCCGGTCGCCATGGTGGAACTACGAGACCCAGCATCCGTCGACGCCGGTGCACTCGCCGACTTTCTGCGAACGCGGTTGGCGCGCTACGAGATTCCCACGAACATCGCCGTCGTCGCCGGACTTCCGAGAACACCGTCAGGCAAACCCGATCTGAGCGCGGTCCGACGCTTCTTCGACGACGCCGTTTCCGCGGTCCAAGGCGACCATGTCGAGTGAATCGCCAACCGTTGGCGAAGTCCTGCGAGAGCAGGCGCGCAGCAGAGCTGATCATCCGCTGCTGGTGTGCGACGCCGAACGCATCAGCTACGCCGAATCCGATCGTCGCTCTGCGCAATTGGCCCGCGGGCTGATCGCCCTCGGCGCCGGCAAAGGCAGCCATGTCGGATTGCTTTACCCCAACGGCGCCGCGTTTGTGGTCGGCATGCTGGCAGCGGCGCGAATCGGCGCCGTCGTCGTCCCGTTTTCCACGTTCGCGACCACGCGGGAGCTACGCGAGCAACTGGTGCACAGCGACACCCGGATTCTTCTTGCCACCGCATCCTACCGCTCCCACGACTACCTGCAGCAGCTGACCGACGTGCTGCCCGGATCGGAGCTCGACGGAGACGATCCGCTATTCGACTCCGCCGCACCGCAATTGCGACACATGATATTCGACCTCGCACGCCTTCATCGACTTGCTGAGACGGTCGATGACGAATTGCCGGCGGCGATGGAAGACGATGTCGACGGCTCGGACCCGCTGACCATCGTCTACACGTCCGGGACGACGAGCGCCCCCAAGGGTGTGGTTCACACCCACGCCGCGCTGCTCAACCACCAGAAAAATCTCAACGCGATCCGGGACCTGACCTCCGCCGACAGGCTGTTCTGCAACTCGCCGTTCTTCTGGATCGGGGGGTTCGGGTTCGCGTTGCTTGCCACGTTGCTCGCCGGATCGACGCTGGTGTGCTCCAACGCCGTCGATGCCGGCCAGGTGCTGGATCTACTCGAAGCCGAAAGACCAACCGTCACGAACGGTTTCGCTGCCGGGATCGCGCATCTGGCGCGGCACCCGAGTTTTGACCGACGCGACCTGTCGTCGATGCGACGCGGCAATCTGTACCCGATCATGGCGCCCGAGGCACGGCCGGCCGATCCGGAGTTGCGGCACAACATGCTCGGCTTGACCGAGGGCGGCAGCGTGGTCCTGATCAGCGGCGACGACAGCGACCAACCGGAACGTCGACGTGGGTCGTTCGGCAAGCCCGCACCGGGTCTGCAGACCAAAATCGTCGATACCGAGACCGGAGCCCTGGTCGAGGACGGCGCACTCGGAGAGCTGTGCATCCGCGGTCCCTGCCTGATGCAGCGGTACTACAAGCGCAGTCGGGAAGAATGTTTCGACGCCGACGGCTGGTTCCACACCGGTGACTTGGTCGCCACCGACCGCGACGGATTCGTCTACTACATCCGCCGCCAGGGCTCGATGATCAAGACCACCGGCGCGAACGTGTCTCCCGCCGAAGTGGAGCGGGCGATCGCCAGGGTCACCGGCGGCGTTGTGGCACATGTGCTCGGCATCCTCGATGCAGAGCGTGGGCAGATCGTCGCTGCCGTCGTCGCGCTGGAAAGCGGCGCGCACTTCGACGAAACCACGCTTCGGTGCAAGCTCGCGACGGAACTCTCGGTGTACAAGATTCCCAAGCGGTTCGCGGCCATACCAGCCGCAGAGGTTCCACTGTTGGCCAGCGGCAAAGTCGACATGCAGCAA
>JAFAID010000490.1 GCA_019236925.1 Mycobacterium sp.
TCACCACCAGGCGCTGGGCCTTACCGGCCGCGTTGAAAGTCACCAGGACGATCACATAAAGAGGCGCGCCACGAACGGCCGAGGTGTAGTCCTCAAGGAAGTGGTTTTCCCCGCACGGGCCGGCGTAGTGGAACTCTTGGAACTCATATATTTCGCGGGCGGCGACCACCACTTCATGGACGGCCTGCGCGCCTTGTATGGCGCCGTCCCACGCCGGGCCTTCCCCGGTGACGTCGTCAGCGAGATTGTCCAGCCACCCCGGGTAATAGGGCTTTCCCTTGTATATCGATGCCATGTCGTGCCTACGGTGTGCCTTGCCAGTGCTTGGCATAGCGGGTATCGGCGAATTTCTCGAGCATCAAGCGGGAAAACTGCAGCATCGCGCTACGCGGCCGGTGGTTGACCACGACGCGCTCGGTTTGCCCGGCCGCGTTGAAGGTGACCAGGACGACGACGTAGGTCGGCATGCCACGGACTGAACTGGAGTAGTCCTCGACGAAGCCGTTCTCGCCGCACGGGCCGACGTAGTTGAATTCCTGCTGGTCATACAGTTGCCGGGCACTCCCCAGAATGGAACGAACGTCGTCGGCGCCGTGCGCAGTGCCGTCCATCGCCGCGGCCTCCAAGGTGACGTCGTCAGCCAAGTTGTCCAGCCACTCCGGGTAGTAAGGCTTTCCCATATAGGTCATACGGCGCCTCCCGTGGAATCGAGCAGAAATCCTGTTCGGCGGTGTCCGCCGTCGATCTTGACCCGAGACGAAGCGAGTATGCCCCGTCGGGCCGCTCTGTTGCGTGGAATCAACGGAATTCGGTGTCACGACAACGCACACTGTTCTCATCGCACGACACACGACGGAAGGACGGATGCTGTGACCACTGTCCGAGCCGCGGCCGTTCAACTGAGCCCGGTGCTCTACAGCCGCGAGGGTACTGTCGAGCGCGTTGTCGCGAAGATCGACGAATTAGCAACGCGGGGAGTTCAATTCGCGGTTTTCCCGGAAACCGTTGTTCCGTATTATCCGTACTTCTCGTTTGTGCAACGTCCTTTTGAGATGATCCCCGAACAAATGCGGCTGTTGGGGCAGGCGGTCACCGTGCCATCGCAGTCGACGCAGGCGATCGGCGACGCCGCACGACGAGCGGAGATGGTCGTGTCGATCGGCGTGAACGAACGTGACGGTGGTTCATTGTTCAACACTCAACTGCTTTTCGATGCGGACGGAGCATTGATCCAGCGTCGCCGGAAGATCACCCCCACGTATCACGAGCGGATGGTATGGGGCCAGGGTGATGGCAGCGGACTTCGAGCGGTGGACAGCGTGGTGGGTCGCATCGGTCAGTTGGCCTGTTGGGAGCACTACAACCCGCTGGCCCGATATGCGCTGATCGCCGATGGCGAGCAAATCCATTCTGCGATGTTCCCGGGATCGATCTTCGGCGACTTGTTTGCGCAGCAGACCGAAATTCAGGTGCGCAATCATGCCCTCGAGTCGGGCGTCTTCGTCGTTGCTGCGACGGCTTGGCTAGATCCGGATCAGCAGGAGCAGATTTCCACGGACACCGGCTGCCCGGTGGGCCCGATCTCGGGCGGCTGCTTCACCGCGATCATCACTCCGCAAGGAGAGCTGATCGGTGAGCCCGTGCGCTCGGGTGAAGGAGAGGCGATCGCCGATCTAGATTTTGCGCTCATCGACAAACGCAAGGCCTTCATGGACTCGAGCGGACACTACAGTCGGCCCGAATTATTAAGCCTGCTCATCGATCACACGCCCAGACCGCATGTGCACACATCGCCGGCGCCCACCGAGGTCGAGGAGAGCGACCACCGATGAGCCGGAAATACCGCGCAGGTGTGACCAGCCCTGACTAGGCCGCGGGCAGAAATCGCGGAGCTTCCGCGTTGCGCTACACACGCGCGAAAAGACGGAGGGAGACGCGGGTGAAGATTCGCTTCGGGGTGAGCCTGGGGCTGGCCACCGGTCCAGGAGAGCTCGCCGGCATCGTCGATCACCTGGAGAACAGCGGGGTCGACTCGCTGTGGTTTTCCGAGCTGGTCTACTCCCCGGCGGTGGATCCCATGGTGGGCATGGCTTACGCACTGGCCCGGACAACCCGATTGAAGGTAGGCACTTCAGTCGCGGTGCTTCCAGGGCGGCATCCGGTGCTGGTGGCGAAACAATTGGCGTCACTGGCGGCCCTCGCACCCAAACGGGTCCTCCCCGTCTTCGGGTTACGCTCGGCAATCCCGGCCGAGCGCGAGCTCTTCGTCGTCCCTGACGGGAAGCGGGCGGCGGTGTTCGACGAGTCGCTGCAGTTGCTGCGGTCGGCGTTGGTCGAGGATTCGCCCAGCTACTCCGGCCGGTATTTCACCGTGAGCGAGGCGGCGATCGTGCCCCGACCGGTACCTCCGCTCGACATTTGGCTGGGCGGTTCGGCGCCGGCGGCGTTTCGGCGCATCGGTGCGTTCGGCGATGGCTGGTTGGGTAGCTTCCTGATGCCAACCGAGGCACGGGCGGGGCGCGAAGCGATCGAACACGCTGCGGCGCAAGCGGGCCGGCATATCGAATCAGATCACTTCGGGATTTCGTTGGCCGTCGCCGACGGTGAGTTGCCGGCGGAGGTGGCCGCAGCGGCCCGCCGGCGTCGTCCAGATCTAGATCCCGCTGAGCTGATCGCTGTGGGCTGGGATCAGCTGCATCGCCAACTGGACGGCTACCTGGACGCCGGTTTGACGAAATTTGTCATTCGGCCTGCCGGTAGCCAGCCATTGGACGAATTCATCGATAGATTCGTCGCTGAACTGACGGATCGACAAAACTGATTACGAGCCCGTCAGCCCTAAACGAGAAATGATGGAAGCGTGGCGGTAGACAAGCTCAATGACGTGCTACTGATCGGCGCGTTCGAGCCGACATTTGAGAACGAGCTGATCGCGCGCTACGAAATCCCCAAGCTACCGTACGGTTCGCAGCGGGCCGAGTTCTTGGCTGAGCACGCGGCCGATGTTCGCGTGGTGGTCACGTCGGGCTGGCCCGGCGTCGACGAAGAGACCATCGCGGCACTGCCCAACCTGGAGGTGATCGTCAACAACGGGGCCGGGGTGGATTCGATCGACCTGGAAGCGGCGAAGCGCCGGGGTGTCGGCGTGAGCAACACGCCCGATGTGTTGTCCGACACCGTTGCCGATACGGCACTGGGGTTGATCCTGATGACGCTGCGCCGTTTTGGCGCCGCCGACCGCTACGTGCGGGCGGGTCGATGGGTGCGCGACGGCCCGTTTCCCTACGCCAGGGACGTCAGCGGCCTGCAAGTCGGCATCCTGGGTCTGGGCCGCATCGGATCTGCTATCGCCACTAGGTTGCTCGGATTCGACTGTGCCATCGCGTATCACAACCGCCACCGGGTTGAAGCTTCGCCCTACCGATATGCGGAGTCGCCGGCCGAGTTGGCCGAGTCGGTCGATGTCCTGGTGGTCGCAACGGCTGGCGGCCATAGCACTCATCACCTGGTGGATCGCACCGTCCTTGAGGCATTGGGGCCCGAGGGTTACCTGATCAACATTGCCCGCGGCAGCGTCGTGGACCAAGACGCGCTGGTGGAGTTGGTAGCCGGCGGCCGACTGGCCGGAGTGGGGCTGGACGTCTTCGCCGACGAGCCGAATGTGCCCACCGAGCTGTTCGACCTGGACAATGTGGTGCTGTTCCCGCACGTCGGCAGCGCAACTGCCCGAACCCGTCAGGCGATGGCGCTGCTGGCGATCCGCAACCTCGAGAGTTATCTCAACACGGGGGAGCTGATGACTCCGGTGCTGCGGCCGCATAGATGACAGATTGAAGGGGTCGGAGCCATGGCCACCTTGGTATCGGTGAACGTCGGTCTGCCGAAGAATGTGGCGTGGAACGGACGCACGGTCTACACCGGCGTCTGGAAGCAGCCGGTGGTGGGTCCGCGCATGGTCCGCCGGCTCAATGTGGACGGCGACGGCCAAGGCGACCTCGGCGGACACGGCGGAGAAAACCGCGCGGTGCTGGTGTATCAGCTTGACTCCTATCGGTATTGGTCACACGAACTGCATCGCGACGACCTGCAACCGGGCCATTTCGGGGAGAATTTCACCGTCGAGGGTTTGCCGGACGATGGGGTTTGCATCGGTGATCGATACCGGATTGGGCAGGCCGTCTTTGAAGTGAGCCAACCGCGGGTGACCTGCTACCGGGTCGGCCTGCGGCTGGGGGAGCCGCAGATGGCCGCCCTGCTGGTCTCCCATCGCCGCCCCGGGTTCTATTTCCGGGTCATCACCGAAGGTGAGATTGAAGCCGGGCAAGACATCGTCAAAGTCGGCTCAGGACCTGAGCAGGTCAGCGTCGCCGAAATCGACGCGCTGCTTTACCTTCCCGGCCATCCGCGCGATGCTTTGGAACGCGCCCTCCGTATCCCCGCGTTGAGCTCTGGCTGGAAGGGATCCCTGCAGAACCTGCTCACCCAGGCGGGCACCACGTCGACATCGGCGGGCAACACCGGCCTGACCGCGGCCGCCAGTAACCCCCCGCCCGCTTGGGCTGGGTTCCGCCCCCTGAAAGTGACGGCAGTCCACGAGGAAAGTCGAACCGTTCGCTCGATCACCTTGGCCGACCCGGACGGTGCGTCGCTGCCGCCTTGGCGGCCAGGCCAGTCGATTGCCGTGCGCCTTTCCCGCGACGACACCCACGAGACTTTGATCAGAAACTACTCGCTGTCCAACTGGGCCGGGACCGGAAATTACCGGATCGGTGTGAAACGCGAAACACATGGCGTCGCAAGCACATACATTCACTCCCATGTGGCGGTCGGCGACATCCTGGAGGTCGCCGCGCCGCGCGGTACGTTCTTTCTCACCGCCACCGAGTCGCCGATCATCCTGCTGTCCGCGGGCGTCGGAGTCACACCGGTGCTGTCCATGCTGCACACCTTGGCCGCGACCGAGTCACCCCGCCAGGTCTGGTGGTTGCACGCGGCCAGGGATCAGTCCCAGCACCCCTTCGCATCAGAAAGCCGAGCGCTCCTCAACCGGCTCAGCAACAGCCATATTCACGTCTTCTACAGTCGACCCGAACCAGCAGAGCAGCTCCCGGCCGACGCCGAGCAAGGCCACCTGTCCGCAGCGACGATCGCCCGACTCGGGCTGCCAAGCACTGGCAACGTCTACCTCTGCGGGCCCGCAAGTTTCATGGACGATGTCAGCGCCGAGCTCCTGAAGCTGGGCTTTGAATACGCGCAGATCCACACCGAAACATTCGGTGCCACAGCCGCACTCACACCCGGCATCGCTGCGGCAGCAGTACCGCCGCATCTACCGGTCGGACCGCCCGGACCAGGACCGCAGGTGCAGTTCGCCCGCAGCGGCATAACGGCACCTTTTGGTCCGCCCGCCACTACTCTGCTTGAGTTCGGCGAAGAGTGTGACGTCCCGGTGCAGTGGGCGTGCCGCACCGGCGTATGCCACAGCTGCGAAACAGCACTTATCTCGGGAACCGTCGACTACACGCTGGAACCGTTGGAACCGCCTGCGCCGGGCAACATCCTGCTGTGCTGCAGCCGACCCGCCGAACCCGTCGTCGTCGACCTGTGACAGAAGTCGGGCCAGGTAGAGGCACAAGGCGGTTCACTCGCTCCGGGGAATGAATCCAGGTACGCCGCTGTGGACCACTGTGTTGAACCTGATGTTGGTGGTGATGCTGTGCCGTATTTCCCACATGGCGTCTTCAGGCAGAGGTGAAATCTCAAAATTTTCGTGGATGCGCTGAGGTTTGGTCGACGTGGTCAGCAAGGCGGTGCCGCGTTGCACGCCCCAGGACAGGGCAACCTGAGCGGGTGTCATGTCCAGGCGCGCCGCGATAGCTGTTATAACGGGATCCTCCAACACGTTTGGTGTCGAGGCGTGTCCGAGTGGCGCGAACGCCAGCAGCACGATCCCATGCTCCTGACAGAAGGAGAGCAGTTCCCATTCAGGAAGGTAGGGGTGCGACTCGACTTGCACGACGGCCGGCTTGATCCGCGCAATCGCAACAATCTCTTGCACCTTCTCCAACGTGACGTCCGACAGACCGATCGCCCCGCAGCGGCCATCGTCGATGAGCCGCTCCAGTTCCCGCCACGTGTCAGCTAGCGTAACGCCGTCGTCGTAGATCACCTGACCGCTCTCGTCTCGCGGATCTTGGTCGTCGCCGGGGCGGAAGGCGTAAGGCGTGTGGATCAGATAGCAGTCGGCATAGTCGATTTGAAGGCGGTTCAGACTTGCGTCGAAGGCAGGCCTGACGGGCTCCGGCCGATGATTGGTGTTCCATAGCTTCGTGGTGACGAACACCTCTTCCCGCCGAACCGTACCGGCTTCGAATATCTCGTGCATCGCCTCACCCACGGCTGCCTCATTGCGGTAGCGCTCTGCGCAGTCGAAATGCCTAAAGCCCACTTCCAATGCGGTCTTAGTGGCGGCTTTGGTTTTGCCAAGGTCCGGAATGAGCGTGCCAAACCCGAGGGCGGGCATCGCGCCCTGCCCGTTGACAAGTCGAATCCGGGAATGGCGGAATGTGTCGCTTGCTGTCATCGGATCATCGCCAATCTGGTGGTCGCGGGGTCGTCGGGATGGATGACGAGTGGCATAGTCTCCGAGCTAATCCAGCCATACATCGGCGCAGATTCCAAGACTTGCAACCATGTCAGCCGCGACGCGCGTGCCCACCAATGCTCATCGCTGCGGCAGCGGACGGGTACGCACCAGGGTTGGCCACCAGAACTACGGCCCGAGGATTCGCAGGACGCACGGCACGACGAACGAACGCACGATCAGTGTGTCGAGCACCAGCCCGATGCACGAATTCGCGAAATGCGTTGTTTTTCAACGCGGGACCTCACGATATGTCTTCACCACAGACGTATCGGTTA
>JAFAID010000502.1 GCA_019236925.1 Mycobacterium sp.
CGGCAACACCAACAGCTCCGGCGGCAAGATCGCGTCCCACAACGTCGGCTGGTCGTTTACAGTTCTGAGCACGATGGCCTCGATCCCTTCTAGCCCAAGGGGTTGAGGCCATCTTCTCTGCTCAGCACCAGCCAACCAGGGATCAACGCGCCGACTTTTTCAGGTCGAAGTAGCTAGCGGCTTAGTGCCGCCGCCACGGCCTCGCCGAATTTCCTGGCGGGATATCTCCAGTATTCACATACCACTTGGCGCTGAACGTTGTCGTTCACGCCCAATTCCGCCAGGATGCCTGGGGGAAGGAGCGCCGGACGAGAATAATTCAGCTTGGCGAACCGCTCGGCGGTTGGCCGGTGTAAGCCAGGTACGCGAGTTCGGAGGCGGTCGTGGATCAACGGCTCGGGAGCCTGGGCGCTCACACCGACCAAGAGTGGACACAGCCGACCGACTCGGCCAGTGGGGAGGACGTCCTCCGTGACGTTGTTCGGGTCGCCTCTGACTCGCTGGGCGAACGGTTTATTGCGGCGTATGCCATGGGCAGCCTGGCTCACGGCGGCTTCAGCCCAGCGGTGAGCGACGTTGACGTCGGTTTGATCCTCACTGACCCGATTCAGGAGTCTGACGCTGACTCACTGGTTGGCGTTGCCGAGAACGTGCGCTCCATCGGATCGCCATTACACGGGCGGGTATCCGTATTCTGGGGCACAACAGAGTCTTTCGCTGGTCGCGCCACTGGTGGCCGGTTTCCTCCGCTTGATCGCCTGTGCCTGCTCGAGCATGGGCGACTACTCAAGGGAAATGACGTACGCAGTGGCCTAACGCCGCCCAACCAAACGGAGCTCCTCATCGCGGGCGCACGATTTGCACTCGAGGTGCTCGCCGATGACGTGGTGGCCTGCGCACGTCAACCCGACCGATTCGTCAAGGGTGGCATCCGCTGGACAACCAAGCTCGTGTTGTTCCCGGCCCGGTTTCTCTTTACCGCCGAGACAGGGCGGGAGGGTACCAACGAGGCTGCAGTTCAGTACTATTCGGAGCTGAGCGGAGCGCCCGGCACCGCGCTTGTCCGCGCCGCATTCGACTGGCGGACAAACCCTCCATCTGCCGAACACGCGCTCGCAATGCTGACCGATGACTTCGTCCCGTTGTACGTGTACTACCTAACCGACTACGTCCGCCGCCTCGAGTCCATCGGTGAGTCGGAACTGGCGGGTGCTTTCAGCGAATGGCGATCGCGCCTTCTCGCCGGGAAGAGCGACGCGCCAACCAAGTGATAGGCAGACGCAGGCCTTGTGCCGTTAGCGCGAAATCTCGCACCTGCAGGGACGAGAATAACGCCGCAAAAGTGGGCTCTGAACTGCGGTGTTGCCTGTGCGGGCGGAGGGACTCGAACCCTCAAGCTCTTTCGAGCGCGGGCACCTAAAGCCCGTATGTTTGCCAATTTCATCACGCCCGCGTTCTCAGCGATCGTACCGCTTCGCTCATGGGTGAACGTGTCAGTGGCCGCTCCTACCGTACTGGTGAAAGGGGCGAAAGGATGCGATCCGCAGAAGAGTTCGACGCCGTACAGCGGCTTGTCGCTGCGGGTATGAACGACTGCGCTATTGCACGACAGACTGCTATCCCACGTCGCACGGTGTGCGACTTGCGGCGCCGGCCGCCGGTTCGAGAAAGATTAACGTGTGCATCAAAATGCACCGCCGTCGATGTCTCAGGCTTGCCCGCGCCTGCATACGCCTACCTGTTCGGCCTCTATCTAGGCGACGGATGCGTTTCACGACACCCCCGAGCCTGGCGGCTCAGGATCACCCTCGATAAGAAATACCCGGGGATCATCGACCGCTGTTGCGCGGCGATCGACACGCTGTTTCCGGAACAGCACGCATCGATTGCGCCGCGGAGCACCGGATGTGTCGACGTGTCGCATTACTCCAAGCACTGGCCGTGCTTGCTGCCTCAGCACGGTCGCGGCAAGAAGCATTTGAGGTCGATCCGACTGGAGCCGTGGCAGGAGGTGCTCGTCAAAGAAGCTACCGAAGAATTCCTTTGCGGCCTGATCGATAGCGATGGCTGCCGCGCGGTAGCGAACGATCGTGGCGTCACAAGCGTCCGCTACCACTTCTCTAACCGATCCGATGACATTCGCGAGCTATTCTGCGCAGCACTCGATGAACTTGGGATTCCGTGGACGCGACCAAGCAGGTATCAGGTCGCCGTCTACCGCAAGGCCGCCGTCGCGTGGCTCGACGAATTCGTCGGACCAAAAGCGTGACGAGCCCGCACAGAAGGCCTCGGAGTACCTTCTAAGGGTGTCCACTACACGTCGTCGGAGACCCGCGCTGATTACGCTGGTGATCCTCGCGGCGGTCGGTTGCCTGGCCCTGGGCTGGTGGCAGTGGACTCGTTTCCAGTCGGCGTCGGGCACCTTCCAGAACCTCGGATATGCACTGCAGTGGCCTGCGTTCGCTGCATTTTGTGTTTATGCCTACCGCAAGTTCGTCCGCTACGAGGAGGACCCGCCCGAGTCGCAGAAGGACCGTGCGATGACCGAACTGCCGAACGGACTGCTGCCCGAGCGACCAAAACCCGTAGAGCACCAGACCGACGATCCCGCGCTACGCGAGTACAACGCCTACCTCGCCGAACTTGCCAAGGCGGACAACGAAAACCATCGAAGACAGAACAGGACCACCGCATGACCGCACCCGAGGCACCCGGAGCGCAGCAGGCTGCGTCCGGGGAAAACATCCGCACCCCACTGTTTGCTTATCGCGTGATGGCGTGGACGACGGGTCTGTGGCTTATCGCACTTTGTTATGAGATCGTCTCGCACTTGGTCTTTCATCACGAAATCCGTTGGATCGAGGTCGTGCACGGCTGGGTGTACTTCATCTACGTGCTGGCGGCTTTCAACCTTGCCGTCAAGGTCCGCTGGCCGATCGGCAAGACGATCGGCGTACTGCTGGCCGGAACGATCCCGCTGCTCGGCATTATCGTCGAGCACTTCCAGACCAAAGACATCAAGACTCGCTTCGCGCTGTAAGCCAACGCAAATCACTTATCCGGCAAGCGTTCGCAGGGCCGGCAGCAACAACGCGAGCGCGCGGCCGCGATGCGACACCGCGTCCTTCTCCACCGACGTCAGTTGCGCTGCGGTGCGATCCGCGCCATTCGGAATGAACACCGGGTCGTAGCCGAAGCCCGCGTTGCCGCGCGGCTCCCGC
>JAFAID010000650.1 GCA_019236925.1 Mycobacterium sp.
GAACGAGCCTCCGGGATTGATCTGCGGCGCAAGGTATTTGGCCAGCATCGTCGGCCCGATGACTTTGGTGTCAAACGACTGCCGCACGTTGTCACGCTGCAGTTCTGGCAGTTTTCCGCGGGCACGGGCCGAGGCGGTCGACACCACGTGGTCGACCGGGCCCACCCCGTCGGCGAGCGCCTCGATCGACGCGTCGTCGGTCATGTCCACGACCTCAGCGCTGATCCCCGGGTCGGCCATGTCGCTGTAGGCGCCGGTCAGTTTGGCTTTGTCTCGTCCGGCGACGACGACTCGCGCTCCTTCTGATCGCGCCAGCAGCGTGACCGCGCGCGCGAGTCCGCCGCCGCGGCCGACTACCAGCACTGCTTTACCCCGCAACGCACTACCCATCGACAGCTGCTCCTTTGGTCTGCTTGCCAGGAATGGGTTGATTAACCCAGATTATGCCCACACAATGCCATGAGGGTCAACGCTGAGCGAGAACCGAACCCGTCGACCCCGAGCCCTTGTGCGGCGCTTGCGCCTGACACATAATGGGATGTATAACCCAGAAAGTCGTTTATGGCCGGGCTACGGAGGAATGACTCATGCCGACAGTTCATCACCGCTACCTCACCGTCGACGGTCACCAGCTGTTCTTCCGAGAAGCCGGCGATCCGCACGCGCCTGCGCTGGTACTGCTGCACGGCTTTCCGACCAGCTCGTACATGTTCCGGCACTTGGTTCCCGCGCTCGCTGATCGCTACCACGTGATCGCGCCGGATCATTTGGGATTCGGCCTTTCTGACGCGCCATCGGTGGATCAGTTCGACTACACATTCGATGCTCTCACCGCGTTGACACAAGGTCTGTTGCGCGCGCTGAAGATCGACCGGTACGCGATGTACGTGCAGGACTACGGTGCTCCGATTGGGTGGCGGCTGGCCCTCGCTGACCCAGCCGCGGTCACGGCGATCATCAGCCAGAACGGGAACGCTTACGACGCCGGCTTTGTGGAGAGCTTCTGGAAAGTTGTCACGGCCTTCCAGACTGAGCAGACCGCCGAGACCGAAGGCGCGGTACGGCAATTCCTTACGCTGGACGCCACCCGCTGGCAATACGTCACGGGGGTGGCGGACGAGACACTGGTCAATCCCGAGTCCTGGCATCACGACTACGCGCTGCTATCCCGGCCCGGCATCGGCAAGGTACAACTGACGCTGTTGCGCGACTATGCCAGCAACTCACCGCTATACCCCCGCGTGCATGACTATTTCCGCGCCAGCAAGGTGCCACTGCTGGCGGTGTGGGGTCGCGGCGACGAGATCTTCGGTCCGGCCGGTGCGCAGGCGTTCGCCGAGGACTTACCCGATGCCGAAATCCATCTGCTCGACGGCGGGCATTTCTTGCTGGAGTCGGCGCTGGACGAGGTGACCGGGCTGATCCGCTCCTTCCTCGCCAAAGTGCATCCCGCCGCCTGACGACACACGGTCAGCCGTATGGGTTGAACGTCCCATAATTGTAGGCGCACGGCGTTAACCTGACGTTATGGTTCATGCCGATCTGCAAGACGACCGGCGTTTGACCGCCAAGGGTCGCGCTACTCGCGACCGGATCGTGAAGGTCGCCGCCGAGCTGATCCTGCGCGACGGTCTCTCGGCGCTGAACATGGACGCGCTGCGCAAGGCCGCATCGGTAAGCGGCTCGCAGCTCGCCCACTATTTCACCGACAAGCGGGCGCTGATCCGCGCGGTCGTCGCGCGCCAGATCGACGTGGTGCTGGACTTTCACCGCCAACCCAAGCTTCGGGCGCTTGATACCTTCGACGACTTCGAGCGCTGGATCGATCTGAACATGCGCTACCTGCGGCGCATCCGCTACTCCGGCACACCCACCTACCACGCGCTGGCCGGGCAACTGGCGAAGTCCGACACCGCAACACGCGGCGCGCTGGCAGCGGGCTACGGGCAGTGGATCGAGCTGCTGGAGCAAGCGATCCAACGGATGAGAAGTCACGGCGTCCTGGTCGCACACGCCGAGCCGCGAAAGTTGGCCTCGGTCATCGTCAGCGCTCACCAGGGCGGCGCCACGTTGGCCTTCACCTATCGGGCGGACTGGCCACACGCCGATGCCGTGCGCTTCGCGGTCAACTACTTGCGCATGTTCGCCACCGACCCCGCGGAGCGGGCCCCTCGCCCGCCGCGGCGTCCTCGCGGTCGGCGCAAAACCGCGCAACCTGCTTGATCCGAGCTGAGAGGGGCGGCCACGTGCCCGACGACGCCACAACGCGATTCACGCGCAAGGGACGCGCGACCCGGGCACGCATCGTCGACGTCGCCGCCAAGGTCATGTTCCAGCGCGGCGTTGCCGGCACCAGTATCGACGAGGTGCGCAACACAGCGGCCGTCAGTGGATCGCAGATCTCGCATTATTTCCACGACAAACGCGATCTGACCCGTCAAGTCGTCGCCTCCCGCCGCGCCGACGTGCTGGCCTTTCATACTCAGTCGCGGTTCGGCGGGCTCGACAGCGTTGAACATCTACAGGCATGGGCCGACGCGTGCATCGCGGATATCGACGCGGTCTACCGCAAGGGCGGATGCATTTACGGTTCGCTAGCCGGCGAACTGATCGACTCCGACGACGAAGTCCGCGATGATCTCGCTGCTGGATATGACCAGTGGCTTGAGCTGTTCGAGACCAGCCTCAGCGCGATGCGGCGTCGCGGCGACCTGCGACCGGAGGCTGACCCGCGACACCTGGCCGCGTCGCTCGTCATCGCGCACCAGGGCGGTGCCATGCTGACCTACGCCACTGGTGACGCAGAACCGCTGCAGGCGGCCGTCAACGCCGCGGTCGACTACGTGCGCTCGTTCACCGCGCCAACCAAGCGACACCGATCCACTACTTCTCGGCGTTCGCGGTCTAAGCCTCCCCATCCGGCGAGCGATGTCAAGGGCGAATAACAGCGCTGGACAGATATGGGTGAGGCCTCGCATAATATTGGGTTGTATCGCCCATTTAGCGGGCGATGCCGTAAGTGCCTGGGAGGCATACCCCGATGTCTGTCACCAACACCGACAACGCGCTTCCTACCGCGCCCGCGGTGGTCCGTGAAAAGCCAGGCGGGGAAAGCATGCGCGCCATCGTGCTGGAGAAGTTCGGCGGGCTCGACAGCCTGGTCTACACCGACATCCCCAAGCCACTGCCCAAGGACGGCGAAGTGGTGATCCAGGTGAAGGGTTTCGGTATCAACCACGCAGAGCTGCATATGCGCCGAGGCGAGTGGGCAGAAGCCGCGGAAGTCAGCGGCATCGAATGCGTCGGCATCGTCGACTCCTGCCCCGGGGGGGAGTTCGCGGTCGGGGCCAAAGTGGCTGCACTCATGGGCGGCCTCGGCCGCACCATCAACGGCAGCTACGCCGAATACACCCGGGTCCGCGCGGCGAACGTCGCCCTTATCAACTCCGAACTGCCCTGGTCGCAGTTGGCTGCACTGCCGGAAACCTTTGCTACCGCGTGGACATGCCTTTTCCGCAACCTCAAACTGTCTGGGGGACAAACCATCGTCATCCGAGGCGCGACATCATCGTTCGGCCAGGCCGCCGTCAAGATGGCGGTCGCGGCCGGCGCAACCGTGATAGCCACTGCGCGCAAGCGCGAGCGCTTCGGAATGCTCGAGGCGCTCGGCGCCACCCGCGTCGAGCTGGAGTCGCGCACACTGGCTGCCAGTATCGCGGAAGCCAAGCAGATCGACGCGGTCCTCGACTTGGTCGGCAACAGCACCATCCTGGACTCACTGGACATGCTTCGCCGCGACGGCACCGCGTGTCTGGCGGGCTGGCTCGGCGGTTTGGATCCGATCGGCGACTTTAACCCGTTGCTGCGCATGGCAAGCGGGGTGAACTGGTCCTTCTTCGGCAGCTTTGTGTTTGGCAGCCCCGGTTTCCCGCTGTCCGATGTGCCGCTGCAAGACATCGCCGCAGAGGTCGCCGCCGGACGCCTCGAAGCAACTCCTTCCCGCATCTTTTCCTTCGACGAGATCCGCGAAGCGCACCGCATTATGGAAGCCGGAGAGGCCGGCGGAAAAATGGTCGTCGTCGTGGAATGAGCTCAAAAGGAAGGGCACGACAATGGGTTTGGCATGGCAACAAGGCCCGCTGGCCACCGGATCGATCGGCCACTTCCTCACGCCGGAGCCACTGCCGCAGCGACTGCTGTACGCCGAGCCACTGCGACGCCGAATGCGAGTACGATTCGCCGACCAGTGGATCGCCGAAAGCGACGACGTGGTACTGCTACACGAGCCGGGCCGCTACCCGGTGGCTTACTTCCCCGAAGCGGACATTCAATCCCACACCCTGTCCACCGAGGAACGCACCACCCGACACCCGGAACTAGGCGACGTGGCATGGTTCACGGTCACCGTAGCCGACCGCGAGGCCAACCACGCCGCGTGGCGGTACACCGCGCTGCCGGCGCACGCCGCTGTGCTGGACGGACGGGTGGCGTTCGCGTGGCGCGGTGTGGACGCTTTCTACGAAGAAGATGAGCGCGTCGTCGGCCACGCCGCTGATGCCTATCACCGCATCGACATCCGATCGACCTCGCGCCATCTCGTCGTCCGAGACGGCGATCGGGTCGTTGCCGACACCCGGCGGCCGCTGGCACTCTATGAGTCCGGGTTCGCACCGCGCTGGTATGTGCGGCGCGAAGACATCGACGAGTCGGCTCTGGAATCTGTTGCGGAGCAGACATTTTGCCCGTACAAAGGTCTGGCCAGCTACTACGACGTCGGTGACCACAAACGGGCCGCGTGGTGCTACACCAATGCCTGGCCGGAGGTGGGGCGGGTGAGCAATCTGGTGTCCTTCGAACCTGACAAAATCGACGTGTTCCTGGACGGCAAACAGCTGCACCTCGAGCCCGGCCAAACGGTGATCTCGCACGGTATCGATCGCGGGTTGGATCTCGATGAGATTCTGCAACGATGACCGCCGCTCCTTCAGTTCTGGTGTTCGACGTAAACGAGACGCTCATCGACATCGAGTCCATCGCACCACTTTTCGAGCGAATCTTCGGTGCTCCGCAAGCGATGCGCGAGTGGTTCAGTCAGCTCGTCATGTACTCGATGACGACGACGCTGTCGGGGCACTACGTCGACTATTTCTCGCTCGGGCAGGGAGTGCTGCGGATGCTGGCAACCACCCACCATCTGGCCATCACCGACGACGACGTGCAGACACTGAAGGACGGCATGCTGAGCATGCCGGCCCACCCCGACGTCGAAGACGGGCTGACAGCCTTGCGCGACAACGGCTTTCGCCTGGTGACGCTGACGAATTCGCCACCCAATCCGGGTGGACCGAGCCCGCTGGAACACGCCGGGCTGGCCCACTTTTTCGAGCGAATGTTCAGCGTCCAGGCGTGCCGCGCGTTTAAGCCCGCGGCGACGGTGTACCGGTACGTGTGCGAGGAACTCGCGGTGCCTCCCGAAGAATGCATGATGGTCGCCGCCCACGTCTGGGACACCATCGGCGCGCAATCTGCCGGATTCAGCGGCGCACTGATCACCCGGCCCGGCAATGCACCGCTACCGATCGCCGAGTTGCCACAGCCGACGTTCGTCGCCAACGATCTGCGCGAGTTCGCGCAGCAACTTTGCGCGTAGCAAAACTGACGGTTCGGCCAATCTCACAAATCGGGCGCACCAGACGTCTACCGAGTAGACCGCAATTCCGACGACCTCCTCAAGGAGCCCCATGTCTACCGCAGCCCCCACGATTTCGACTCGTCACGTCATCGTCGACTCACCGATCGGACCGTTGACGCTGGTGCGCGACGACGACGGCGTCACCGGCCTGTATTACCCCGGCCATTGGACCCGCCCGGACCGTAATGCTTTTGGGCCGCGAGTCGAATTAAGCAACGATCAAGGCTTCGATGAGGCCATTGCCCAGCTGACCGAGTACTTCGCCGGCGAGCGTCAAGATTTCGACCTGCCGCTCAACCCACAGGGCAGCCACCAGGCGCGGCAGGTCTGGGGGCTGCTCGCCGAGATCCCGTACGGCCAAACCACCACCTACGGGGAGCTGGCACGCAGGGTCGGTGGCAGCGTCAGCCCGCGCGACATCGGCGGCTTTGTCGGCAGCAATCCACTGTCGATCTTGATCCCCTGCCATCGTGTGGTCGGAGCAGGCGGGAAACTCACCGGATACGCCGGCGGCCTGGACCGCAAGCGATACTTGCTCGAGCTGGAAAAGGCGATACCCGCCTCACCTCAGCCGCTGTGGTAGCCGCCAGTGATGAAGCCGCCATTCGAGAAGGTCGTCGCGCAGCACGGGGCCACCGTGCTGCGGGTGGTGCGCGCGGTCCTCGGCCACGCCGATGCGGACGACGCCTGGTCCGACACCTTCCTGGCGGCGATGAAGGCCTACCCCGACCTACCTGCCGATGCCAACCTCGAGGCGTGGCTGGTTACCATCGCCCACCGCAAAGCGATCGACATCCACCGCGCCACGTCCCGGCGGGCGATACCGATCCCGGACACCCCGGATACGCCGTCGCGCGACCACGCCGACGATTGTCACCTTGACCTGACCGAGGCGGTCGCCGCGTTGCCGACCAAACAACGTCAAGCGGTGGCCTACCACTACCTGGCCGGCCTGCGCTACGCCGAGATCGCGACGCTCCTCGACACCACTGCCGCCGCCGCCCGGCGCGCGGCCGCCGATGGCATCGCCGCGCTGCGACGTACTCACGCGCACAACCATATTCACGCATCACCAAAAACGGAGTCCAGCAATGACCACAGTTGACCTCGCCGCGCTCTATCCGGTTTACGACGACGACATCACCCGCCTGCACGCCCGGCTCGCGGCGGCCGCCGACCGCGACGACCTTCTCGACGTCGCCTACCGGACGGTCGACTCACCGGTCGGCTCACTGCTGATCGCCTCGACACCCGTCGGGCTGGTGCGAGTGGCCTTCAGCAACGAGGGGCATGACGCGGTGTTGCAGAATCTCTCCGATCGCATCAGCTCTCGATTGCTGCACGCCCCGGCCCGACTCGATGCCGTCGCGCGTCAGCTCGAGGAGTACTTCTCCGGGCATCGGCACGCCTTCGACGTCCCGCTGGATTGGCAGCTCTCCAAGGGATTTCGGCGTGTGGTCCTGGGTCACCTCGCGGTCGACGTCGGCTACGGGACCACCGCCAGCTACGGCACCCTCGCACGACTTTCAGGGTCTCCCAAAGCCGTTCGCGCCGTCGGGACGACCTGCGCGACCAATCCCATCCCGGTCGTGGTGCCGTGCCATCGGGTCGTCCGCTCCGACGGCACCTTGGGCGGGTACCGGGGTGGGCCGGCCGCCAAACAGGCCCTGCTCGACTTGGAAGGTGTCCGGTGCTAATCAGTCGGTCTGGTTCAACCGGTCGAATTCGACCAGGCGTCCTTGCATCGCCGGGTACGCGGTGGCGGCGCGCGGGGCACACCCTTGCGAACGTTTTCCGCGACTTCGACCGCGGCATCGATGGCGGCCCGATATGGCAGGGATCCGGTGCTGACTCGACGCACGCCCAAATTCGCCAACTCGGTGAGGCTCAGCCCCGG
>JAFAID010000449.1 GCA_019236925.1 Mycobacterium sp.
CGTCGGCTGTCTCGCCGGGCAGCAGGCGGAATTCCCAACGGTATCGGCTCGTTCCGATGCGCATGTACGTCGCCGCACGTTCTGGACTGCAGACCTGGTGCACGCCGTCCCATTGGTCCAGTTCAATCTCGGTCGCTATATCGATGACAAGCCAGCGTTGTTCGAATCGCAGATCGTGCATGGCGGCCCCGATCGACGAACGCACGACGCTGTTCGCGCCGTCACAGCCCAAAACATAAGCGGCATCGACGATGTGTCCCTCGCCGGTGGCGCGATCGGCGTAGGTCACCCGCACCCGCCCCAGCTCTGTTTGGGTGATCTTGGTGACTTCGCAATTGCCTCGGATAGTCGCGGCGGGATAGTTTTTCAGGTTTCTGCGCAGCAGCGCCTCGAACTCCGGCTGGTCGAACATGTTGGCTTGCGGGAATCCGTGAACACTTTCGGCCGGATCGCGGTGGAACTGTGCGAGCACGTCGAACTCCGGGCTAAGCAGTCGAAGTCCCATCGCCGGGCGCGAGATCGCCGCGAATTCGTCGCTGATGCCTAGTCGGGCGACGATGCGCCGGACCTCGTCGTCGAGGTGCACAGCGCGGGGTTGCGGGTAGACGTCGTCCCAGCGCTCCAGCACCAGACAACGAATCCCGTACTGCGCCAGCAACGTTGCGGCGGTGATACCGGTTGGACCGGCACCGACAATGACTACTGGGACGGATTCTTCCGCCGTCTGGACGTTCATTGCGCGAACCGCACAACAGTGCGCTGCGTGCCGAGGTTGATGGCGCCGTCCTCGGTGGCTATGTCAGCTTCGATGATGTCGCCGTCGTGCAAATACTTGGGGTTGCCGGCTTGCCGTTTGAAGAACGTCTTCCACTTCAGCGCGGGTGGCAGCAGGTCGGCGATCATTTGCACGGGCTTGGGCGGCGCACTGAGCGCGGTGCCGACCGGCGTGCCGGTCAAGATCAGATCGCCGGCGTCGAGCGGCTGGAATCGTGCCAGCGCCTGCAATGCCTGCAGGGGTGGATAGATCATGTCGCCGTCGACGGTCATGTCTTGCCGGGTTTGTCCATTGACCCGCAGTCGAAGTCGCAAATCGCCGAAGCGCTTCATTTCGTCGGCATCCAGCAGCACCAGCACCGGGCCGACCGGGGTGAAAGTGGGATACGACTTTGCTTCGTAGAACTGCGTTTGCGGGAGCTGGATGTCGCGCGCGGAGACGTCGTTGGTGACGACGACCCCGGCGATGTAGTCGGAGAGGTTGGCGGCGGTGATCTTGGTGCCCACCGGCATCTCGCGGCCGACAACCAAACCGATCTCCACCTCATAATCGAGGAATCGGACATGCTCAGGCTTGATGACGTCGTCGAACGGCCCGCTGATCGAAGCAGAGGTCTTCCGAAAGAACGTCAACGGAATGGTTTTCGGGTCCATGCCGGCGTCCTTGACATGGGAGGCGAAGTTCGTCATCTGCGCAACCAAGCGGCACGGGCTGGTGGCGGGGGAGAGCAGCTTCAGGCTGTCAACGGGCACGATGCCGCTGCCGTGAGCGGCGGCATCGATGCTGTCACGGTCAGCCAGCAGCTGCCCGGTCGTGGTGGCGCTGGTGGCGATCTTGGCCGCACCCGCGGCGGTCTGCACCCACCAGCCCTCAGCGGTGCGCAGTATCGAAATGGTCATGAGCTCGCTACTTTCAACAGGCCAATGAGGCGGCGGAAATCGAATTCGTTGTCCGCGCGAAGCGCATCGACGAGCGAACGCGCTTCGTGCGGAAGGGATTTAGGATTCATACCCAAGAAATCCTTGGTCGCCGCCGGCCCCCATTGGGCCAGCCCGGAGGCTGCGAACGGCGCCCAGCCGGGCTCGAGCGTGCAGTCGAACATGTCACCGTCAGTGAAGTGTTCGACCAGGAAGCCGTCGGGGTCGCGCCAGTAATCGAAGATCTGGCTGCCCTGGATATGCCGGCCGATGCCCCAGGACCGTTGGTAGCCGTAGCCTTTGAGGTATTCGCCGCCGGCAGCCAGCGCGTCAAGGTCACATACCTGATAAGCGGAATGCACATATCGGTTGGCCGGCCCCAACGCCATTGCCAGCGTGTGATGGTCGGTCGGCGTGGTGCCGCGGTCGCAGCGAATGAAGCTCATCGCCGGACCACGGTCACGCTGACCCGGGAAAAACAGGAAATCGCTGACGATCATGCCGAGGTTGTCGAGATACCAGTTGAGGGCCTCGATGTACTTGGTCGTCTGCAGCACGACGTGACCGAGCCGCTGCACGCGCGCGGGCTCACGCGGCGGGCGCTGGGTGGCGTTGGCGCGCGCCAGCGCGTGTCCGAAGTTGAAGGTATGCGGCTGCTGGGCGGGCAGCTCGGTCAGATCGTGCGTGCCGGCGACCACGCGTACCGGGATGCCGCTAGGGTCGACGAGGTCCACCCCGACGCCGCCGATAGAGTCGGGCAGCCTGCGGGTCGGTGCGCCCGTCGCTTGGGCCAGCCGCAGCACGTCGACTTCGTCTTGCGCCTTGAACGCCGCGCCGACGAATCGCGACTGCTGCGCGCGGCGAACGATCACACACGATGTGCCGGCGTCGCTGCCGCGCAACTGGAGCTCGTCCGGTGAACGTGAAACTGTGGTGAACCCGAACGCGCGCGCGAACGCCTCGGCACGGTCCAAGTCGGGCTTCTCGAACTCCAACCACGCCAGGTCGTGCACCTTGATGACCGGGTTGCGCGACCGGCCGCAGTGTTCGCCGTTGCGTGCCCCCTGCTCACTGTGCAGGTCCTTGTGGGCATCGACATGTCGCGTCATCGCAGCTCCTCCAAACTCAGTGAAGCTATCTTCACTTAGGAAGGACACTTCAGTCAAGCTCTTCTGAAGAATTCTTCAAAAGTGATGTAATCTGTAGCCCGATGGACGCCAAGGAGGTCAGCATGAACGATGACGGCCAGCCACCCAACCGCCTGGAACGGCGCAAGCAGAGGACCCGCGCGGCGCTGATCAAGGCGGCGCAAGACTTTATTGCGGGGGGCCGGTTGAACGTACCGGTGCAGGACATCAGTCAGGCCGCCGACGTCGGTGTCGGGTCGTTCTACAACCATTTCGACAGCAAGGAACAGCTTTTCCGGATCGCCGTCAACGAGGTCCTCG
>JAFAID010000206.1 GCA_019236925.1 Mycobacterium sp.
CAGCAGCCGAGCCACCGCGGTCCCATAAAGACCCACCACCGCATGCAGAAACTGCATCGCCGCGGCGGTGTGCTCCGCCAGATCGGTGGAATCGTCAAAGATAGCGGCGGCAATGGCGCAGCTGAGGTGCCTGAAGAAAAGCGCCACCGGACTGTCGGCCGTTCCGTCCAAAGGTATCCGTGTCGCGTCGCCGCCCCGAGCGGAGCTCTCGCCGAGCAGCACACCGGCCAACCACCGGTAGGCCGCTATCCACTGCCCGGTGTGTTCGCTGCCGGCGCGCTGCACGAACGCCAGCGCAGCGTCCGCTTCGGCGACGTAGCCGTCGAGGGTCGGTATGCAATCCAGTTGGCCGTCGTTGACGTGAAAGGCGTAGCCGGCCGTAGCTAGATCGCCACCGGCCACTAGCCCCTCACGGGCCCGCTCTCCCTGCTGAACACCAAATTCGATCGGCTCGAACCAGTAGCTCAGGTGGGAGAACAAATACCGCACCTGGGAGGTCTCGGGCTCATAGCCGCGGGCCTCGCCCAACGCCAGGAGCCGCCGCAAAGTTTGGTAGGCCGCAGCGTAGTCGTCGCGCAGCCCGATCGTGACGAAGGCACTGTAGCTTGCCGGCCCCAGCACGCTGCGCGCGGTTCCATGCTCGACCCATATCCGTACCGCTTCCAGGCTCACCCATCCCTGCAAGACATCGCCGACCAAGAACACCGTCGGAAAGACGGCGTTGAGCAGACGCGTCACGGCGAGCAGCCTCGGATCGGTGATCTCCGGCCGGGCCAAGTCATCGGCCATATCGCTGCTATTCAGCCACCGGTACAAGTAGTCGAACTGGCGATTGAGCACCGCCAGCAGATGGTCGGCGGACGGTACTTCGACGTCCAGCTCACGCAGCGCGTCCAGGCCGAGCTCAATCGCCTCGGCGAACAGCTTGCGATTGGTCAGACTGAGCACCTGCACACATGTTGCGTCGACCCGCTGCAGCGCGGTGGTGCACACCCGCTCGATCGTGCGGTAGTCCTCGTCCGCCTCCGCCATGCGGCTCAGGGTGTAGAGGGCCGCATGGCGCCCGGTGTGCAGCTCGACGAGCGTGGCGGTGTCCGACGGGTCGACTATGCGTAGCGCGGCCGTGAGCAACTTCTCGACCAGGGTGTAGTTCGCGACCAGCGCAGCCTGCTCGGCGGCGCGGCGCAGCAACGGCATCACCTCCCGTTGCTCTTGTGCATCGTCGACTGCGTCGATTACCGCGACGTACTGCTCGGCGGCGACGGCGAAAAAATGCGGGACCGGGGCCAGCCGCCGCGCCAGCTGCAGCTGCAGGCTGCCGCGCCGTTGGCCATCCAACCTGGCGAGGATCGCTTCGCGGATCCGGTCGTGGCGGAACCGCATCGCTTCTCCGATGTTGGATTCCACCACCAGCAGACCCTCGTCCAGTGCCGGCGCCAGCCGCTGCCCCAGCACGCCGGCTGACAGGCCACTCGCTGTCTGTAGTACGCCGAGCCGGGTTCGGCCGCCGAGAGAGGCCATGACTTCCAGCAATTCCCGCGAGGCCGGCGGCATGGCCTGGAAACGCGCCGCCGGGAGCGTGGTCAGCTCGGACTGGCCCAAGTCGACGCGCAAGGCCTTTTCGTCCCAATGCCACCCTGTCGATGTCAGCGTCAGTCGGTTCTCTCGGCGCAGCGTATTGAGCAACTCCACCGTCTCGTAGGGATTACCGCGGGTGTGCGGCTCGATCGAGTCGGCCAATCCGGCGGCGCCGCCGCGGTCCACGTGCAGCATCTCAGCTACCAGGGTGACCAGGCTTGAGGGAGGCAAGTTCGCGAGATGCAAATGCCGCACGCCCGACCGTTCACGCCACCTAGCCAGCGGTGCGGCAAGCGGATGCGCGACGTCCACGTCGTCTTCACGGTATGTGCCCACGAGCAACAGGCCCTCGATCTGCTCCTCACTCAAAACCGTGTCGATGACGCTGACGGGTACGCGGCCCGCCCACTGCAGGTCGTCGAGAAAGAGGACAACCGGCCTTTTCCGCGAGGCGACCGCGCGCAGCATTTCCACAGCGTTGCGCCGCGCCCGCGGCTGCACGGTCAGCGCGTCTCCTGGCTCCGGTGGCACGCCCAGCAGGGCCGCAAACTCCGGCAGCACCGCAGTCGCCAGGCCGGCGTTGGGGCCGACAGCCGCTAACAGCCGTTCGCGGAGCTCGGCCAGCTCGTCAGGGGGCTCAGCCAGCAACAGGCGACCCAAAGCACGAAACGCCTGATGGATCGCGTCGAACTCCAAATCCCGTCGAAACTGGTCGAACTTGCCGGCCACGAACCAGCCGTCGCTGCCCGTCGCCATTGGCCGCAGCTCGTCAACCAGCGCTGTCTTACCCACCCCCGGCGCGCCGCTGATAAGGACACCGCGGCAGTCGCCGGCCAAGGCATCATCGAACGCCGCTTTCAGCGCCGCCACCTCGGCGTCGCGTTCCACCAGACGGGACGGAGGCAGCAGCCGCGCGGGAGCATCACGCTCGCCGACCCGCAGCTCGGTCCCTACTCCTGGTCCGTGGTCGCGCCACTGCCTTAAGTCGTAGACCAGGCCGTCGGCTGACTGGTAGCGGTCGTCCGGTTCCTTCTCCAGCAGATGCAGGATGATCTTCGAGACCGGCTCGGGCACTGCGGGATTCACGTCTACGGGCGCGACGGGCCTGCGCGCCAAATGATCATGCGTGAGGCGCAAAGGATCACCGGAACCGAACGGCGGCGCGCCGGTCGCCAGCTCATGCAGTGTCGCGCCTAACGCGTACAGGTCGGCACGCTGATCCACCGGCCGCCCGGTGCGCCCCGTCTGCTCCGG
>JAFAID010000252.1 GCA_019236925.1 Mycobacterium sp.
CCGGGTCGTACCAGTCGATGACCACCGACGTGTCCAGCAGGCCAGGTTGCATCACCTCGTGATCCCCTGGTCGAAGGCCCGGTCGAGATCTTCGCGGAACCGGCGGTGGTCGATCCGGACTCCGGTGGCGGCCATCTCCTCGATCTCGTCGCGGCTGACGAAGGTGCGCCGGCGCGGCCGGATGGGGCGCAGCTCGGCCACCGGTTCCCCGTTGCGCGTGATGATGAACGTCTCACCCGCCGTCACAGCCTCGATCACTTTCGCGTTGTCGTTGCGCAGGTCGCGCTGTGCGATCTTCCTGGTCATGGCTCAAGTGTAGCGAGGTACGCTACAACCCGCTACGTAGACTGGAGTCTCGAAACGAGACAAACGAGACACACTTTTGCGACAAGCTGAACCGTTCCGAGTTTGATGCCGCTTCCTTCCGTGAGGAGGATGCGGGTCGTGACGAAGCACTACCCGGTCGAGCAGCGCGAGCGTGCGGTGAAGATGGTGCTCGATCATTTGGATGAGTATCGGTCGGTGTATGCCGCTTGCCAGGTGATCGGGCCGAAGGTCGGGGTCGGTTGCGAGTCGCTGCGCCGGTGGGTGTTGCAGGCCCAGGTTGATGCCAGCCAGCGTCCGGGTGTCACGACTGCGGAGCAGCAGCGGATCAAAGAGCTCGAGCGGGAAGTGCGGGATCTCAAGGAGGCCAATGAGATTCTGGAGGCGGCCGCGGCTTTCTTCGCGCGGGAACTCGACCCGCGCCGCCACTGATCTGCGGGTTCATCGACCAGATGCGGGCCCGCGGGTTTCGGGTCGAGTCGATTTGCCGCGTCCTGTCCGAGCAGGGTGTGGCAGTCGCCCCACGCACGTACCGCAACTGGAAGACCGCAAAGCCGTCTGCGCGCACGGTCACCGATGCTCATCTGACCGACGCCCTACGCGCCACCATCGGCACCCCGGAGGGCCTGTACGGGCGACGCAAGATGACCGCTTATCTGCGCCGGCAGGGCTACCGGGTGGCCGCCTGCACCGTGGACCGGCCGATGGGCGATGAGGGACTGTCTGGGGTGATTCGGGGCCGGCGGCATCGCACCACCATCCCTGGTGGCAAGGATTCACGCCGGGCGGCGGATCTGTTGGATCGCGACTTCACCGCCGAGGCACCTAACCGCAAGTGGGTCACCGACTTCACCTACACCCGAGCCTGGGCCGGGTTTTTGTATGTGGCCCTGGTAATCGACTGCTTTTCCCGGGCGATCGTCGGCTGGCACGCATCGAGTGTGAAGGACACCGCGCTGGTCACCACCGCGCTGAAGATGGCGCTCTGGCGCCGCGATCACACCGACCGCCGGGTGGGTGACGGGCTGATCCATCACAGTGACGCCGGGTCGCCCAGTACACGTCGATCGCATTCGCCGAAACCCTTGTGCTGGAAGGGATTGCGGCATCGATTGGCAGCATCGGCGATGCCTACGACAACGCGTTGGCCGAGACGACGATTGGGCTGTTCAAAACCGAAGCCGTCGGACCGGCAAGTCCATTCCGCACCGGGCCGCTGCGCACCATCGACGATGTCGAATACGCGACCATGGAATGGGTTGACTGGTATAACAACCGCCGCCTGCACAGCCAGCTCAACTACATCCCACCCGAGGAGTACGGGGCCGCCTACTACGCTCGAAGCTAGGCGTCGCAGCCAGCGACGGGTCAGCCGATGAAGGCACCAAACGCGGGTGTGTGTCCACCCACTACAGAAGGGGAGCTGACACCGTGAGCGTCACGCTTCCAGCGTTCACCCCGGCGCAGGAGAGCCTGTTTCTGACGCTGGGTGGCAGGGCGCTCGACAGCCGCCTGCCGCGCCCCTTCCTCGGCGACACCATGGCCGACGACATCATCACAAAGGTCGGCTATGACCTTTCGACGTTTCCCGCGCTGACCACCAAGATGCTCAACCCAAAGACCAAGGTGTTCGACATCGCCATGCGGGCCAAGACATTTGACGATCTGGTGCGCCGGTTCGTCATCCGCCATCCAGACGCGGTCGTGCTGGATCTTGGCGCTGGCCTCGACGGCCGGAGGCTCCGCGTCGACCCGCCACCCACCGTCGGCTGGTACGACATCGACTTCCCTGAAGTCGCCGCCCTGCGGCCACAGGTGATGCCACAACGCCCCCATGCCCACAACATCGGCGCGGACCTGACCGATTCGCACTGGCTGCACGACATCCCCAACGACCGGCCCGCGATGATCGTCGCCGACGGGCTCATCCCGTTTCTCACCCAGGACGACTTCGTCACCCTGCTGAACCGGCTTACAAGCCATCTCCCAGGCGGGGAACTAGCATTCAACCTCTACACCACCTACGCCATCTGGACGCTCAAGCACAGCCGCGGGATGGCTGCCATCGCTGGCGGTGTGGTCAATCCCGGTTTCAACGATCCGCACCAACCCGAACACGGGGTCGATGGCCTGACGCTGGACGAGGAAATCTTTCTCACCCGAGCACCCGAAGTCTCCCAACTCTCGCCGATACTGCGTCTGACATCCCGCCTCGCAGCACCCAGCGCAACCGTGTCCCGGATGATCGGCAGCGTGATACTGCGCTACGGCTTCTAAATCGTTGTTGGTGCCCACCTCGCGCGGACCGCAAAGAGCGCGGCACCAGACCCGCCTATTAGGCTCAAATCCCAGACGTCCCAACCGGCGATGTCTTTAACCGCCGCGCAACATTTGAGAATGCAATCGCTCGTCGCTGGGGATTTGAATCTTCACGCTTCATGTCGGCGGAAGTTGGCCCCTTCGTTGGCTCCGTGGTTTCTCTCGATCGAGCAGTGCTGACGGCCAGAGCCCGGATCTCGATTGCTGCGCAAGCTATTGACGCCCGGTCACTTCAAGCACGCGAAGGGGCCCATCTCTTGCTATGCGCTGTTGACGTCGATCTCAGCGATTCGGAATTTGTCCGTCCCAGCATAGTTGCTGGACTCAGGACCGCTGAGCGGTTCGTCCGCGACAAACCAAGCAAACCTGAAACCCCAGGCAAACCTGAAACCCCAAGCGAACCTGACACCCCAAGCGAACCTTTAGGATGGCGCAGCGCAGTTGGGGGCGCCGATCTTTTCGAGGGCGTCGAAGGAGTTTTCGGAGACGCCAAGGAGTTTCGCGACGAACTCAAGATGTGGCTTTCGACGGTTTCGCCAGAATGTAGGCTAAAGAGCTTGGAGCGGGCTATGCCTGGGGAGCTCATTCTGTCCGATGTCGTGCTAGACGAATGCAGGTTTACGGGTGCCCACGGTCTAGACAAGCTGAGAATTGCTGCTGACTGTACCTTCCACAAGACGCACGACGCTTCGTCGCGTGACGCCTTTAAGTGGCCTCGGGTGGTAACGAGCCGCCGGATCCTGTACGAGGAGATCGCGTGGCGTCGGGATCCCGGTTCTCCAAAGTTGCTAGCCGGCGAAATCGCCGGAATCTATCGCGATTTGCGCAAAGGCCTAGAGGACGTGAAGAACGAACCCGAAGCTGCCGATTTTTATTACGGTGAGATGGAAATGCGACGGCTCGCAGGCCGCGCCCGCGGTGAAGGGTTGCACGGTCGCGGGCCTGCGCCCTCATCCGTCATGGAACGGATGCTGCTGTCCGCGTACTGGGCAGTATCAGGCTATGGGCTTCGTGCATGGCGAGCGACGTCACTGCTTGTAATTTCGATCGCGGCTGCGGCGCTGCTCTTTTCGCACGTCGGACTGGCGACGCAGACGGTTCCCGATCAGATTGCATTCATCAGCCCTAAGAACGGGGCAGTTGAATACGTTGATGCGCAGGCACGGTCGCCGGGATTCTTGACCGCGTTGAATTTCTCGGCCCGAGAGACTGTTTCGTTGTTACACGCCGATAGCGCATCAGTGGAACCGCGGGGCGCGGGTATCCTCGTCGACTTCTTTCTTCGCCTCGCCGGGCCGGTCCTCCTCGCGTTCATCGTCCTCGCGTTACGTGCCCGAACCAAACGATGAGATCCCATCAAGCGCATCGGCGGGGGCGCTAAGTTGGAGGCTTCGACACGGAAACCAGCCTGACCTGGAATTACGGGATTGCCATTTACCGTTACGAAGAGGTACGCTGAAAATATCGAACAGATGTTCGATACGAGCGAGAGGATGCAGTGGCCGATAGATCAGCAATCGAGTGGACCGAAGCGACGTGGAATCCCGTCACCGGCTGCGACCGCGTCTCTGCCGGCTGTGAGCGCAACAAGGGCATTGAGGCCATCTTCCCAGCTCAGCGCCACCCGACCACGGACCAACGCGCCGACTTTTTCAGGTCTTAGCCACGCTGGCCTTGTGGGGCGCCCGTTCCGGGCTGAAAATGGCGCGGTGGTCGCCTTGCGACGCCGTGCTCCTATGGTCCTTCGAGGCCGTGTCTTAGCCGGGCGCTGGGGTCGTGTGCG
>JAFAID010000418.1 GCA_019236925.1 Mycobacterium sp.
CGGTGCAGAACGAACTACCCCCGCCGCCGGATCCCGCTCCGGCTCCGGAGGAGCAACCAGCGGCCACCTAGGCCAAAAATCGGTCCACGTAGCGGGTGAACCGGGCGCGCAGGTTGCGCTCGTCGAGGCCGAACATTTCGGCCGACGTCGCAATCTGGCCCAACCGGCCTCGCTGGTGGCCCGACAGGTAGTCGGCCGTCGCCGTGCGGGCCGCCTTTGTCAGCGGCTCGCCAGCGAGGTCGTACACCCGTTCGACGACGCCGATCTCATCGGCCATCAAGTCGTCGAAGCGGATGTCAAACGAGCGCTCTGGCGGGATGACGTCACGATCGCGGACGAGCGCGTCCAGCATCAGTTGCAGGCGGTCGACCCACGACGCCGCGATCTCTGGTACCGGCACCGGCGAACGATGCATCCGCGCGGTGTAGGTGATCATCGCAATCATCGACAGTGTTACCGGCACGGGGTCGCGGTGGGTGCAGAGCACGATCGCCCCGGGGAAGACGGCGTCGAGCACCGGCAGCTGCTCAAGGTGCTGGGGCGACTTCAGCAGCCAGCGGCGCCCGCCGCGCAGAAACTGCAGCGCTCTTAATTGGACGGCCAGGTGCTGGTAAGACGACGTCTGGTCGTGGGCCAAGTAGTAGTCGCGCCACCGTGGCACGTGTGCGAGGGTCTCGAATAGCATCGTGGAGAAGTCGTTGGCCAGCAGCTGGATTTCTTCGTGGACGTGCTCCGTCGTCATCTCATGCATCAGCGGAAAGTGCGGCATCGCGGCGTTCATGAATTCGACGGCGGCGTCCATGCGGGTTTTGCGCGGATCAGGCTCGACTCCTCGCTCGGCGGGCAGCGGGAACGGCTCGGCGCTCTCCCAATACGGGATGGTGCGAAACGTCGGGGCTGCCGCGAGCAGGTTGTGCAGATGGGTGGTCCCGGTGCGGGGTAGGCCCGCGATGACGACCGGCGGCAGGAGCTCGATGTCGTAGATCTCGGGATGTCGCGCCAGCAGATCGTTGAGCAGTAGCCGGTTCTTGAGCCACTGCAACAGCTGGGCGTGGAAGTTCACGATTCCGGGTCCGTGCAGGCCGCTGATTTCTCGCACCGCCGCGAGGTAGACCTCGAGGCGTTCCCGGTAATCGTCAGGCCCGAAGTCGGTCAGCCCGGTATCGGCGGTGGCTTTGGCGTGCAGTGCTTCGGCATCCAGCGGGCACTCTGGCGCCATCGCCGCCATCAGGTCACGGATCGGCTCGATTTGAGGGCTGAAACAGGGCTCAGCCAGGTCGTCGAGGTGTACGAGGGCGGGAGCGGCGTCGGTCACGGCGACTTATGTTACTCTGAGTTTCGTAATGACGACAGAGCTTGGCCGACCCCGTGATAAGCGCATCGACGGCGCGGTGTTGCAGGCCACCGTTGAACTGCTCGCCGAGACGGGCTACGCCGATCTCTCGGTCGACGCGATCGCCCGGCAGGCCGGCACCAGTAAACCGGCGATCTACCGGCGGTGGCCCGGCAAGGCGCACCTCGTCCACGAGGCCGTGTTCCCGATCGGCGATGCGACCGCGCTGCCCGACACCGGGTCGCTGGCCGGCGACGTGCGCGAGATGGTTCGCCGCACCGCGGAGGTGCTGACCACCCCGGCCGCGCGTGCCGCGCTGCCCGGCCTGGTCGGTGAGATGGCGGCCGATCTCACGCTGCACTCCGCGTTGCTGGAGCGCTTTGGCGACATCCTGTCGCGCGGCCTATCGGATCGCCTGCGCGACGCCGCCGCCCGCGGCGAGGTACGGCCTGACGTCACCGCGGCCGAGCTTGTCGAGGTCGTCGCGGGCACCACGTTCCTGGCGCTGCTCACTCGCGGGGACGCACTTGACGATTCCTGGGTAGACCGCACCGCCGCTTTCATAACGAGAGGAATCAGCGCATGACCCGCGCCGACGACGATGCAGTGGGGGTACCTCCAGCCGCGCAGCGGCGAGGGGGACGAAGCGATGAGGAGGAGAGGCGCATATGAGTGAGCACGAGTCAACCGCCGCATGGCAAGAGTTGCTGCAGACCCTGGGCGGCCTCGACCGGTGCTTCCTCGACGGCGATCGCGCCGTGACCGACGACCGGCACATCGCTGATGGCTACCGCATGCTTGCCACCACACTGGGCGTCGCGTTCGACACCTATCTGTTCGCCGAGCCCAGTCGGCCGGTGTTCGTTGCGGTCAATACGCCCTTCCGCCGAGACCGACGGTGGGGAGGCGACAACACCGACGCCTACTACTACATGTGCCCGGTAGATCCCAAGCGCCGCTATCGCATCAGCGGCAACTGCGGCGACAGCGTCTACTTCTCGCTGACCGCCTACAACGAACCATCGCCGGGCGCCTGGTCGGACCGCATCGTCGCAATCGTGCGGGACGACGACCTTGACATCGACGCAGCCGGCAACTTCTCGTTCGAACTCGGGCCCACACCGGACGCCGCGGTTCTGATGACCCGCGACTATCAGGCCGACCCACTGACCGGTCGCCCGATCAGCTGGCGAATCGAGGCACTCGACGAACCGGAGCCGATCCGGCACGGCGATGCCGAGACCGCGGCGCGACTACGGGCCAGTGCCGCCTGGCTGCGCACGATGTTCGCGATCATCCCGTTGGCGGTCGGGGCGCGCGTCGACGAGGCGCACGCGCTGGGCCACGAGATCGCGCACGCGGCCAATCAGTTTGCCGACCCGTATCAAGTTCCGGACGCCAACTTCGGCTGGTCGGCCCGCGACGCCTGTTACTCCTACGGCAGTTACATCCTTGAGGAGGACGAAGCGCTTGTGATCACCCATCGGCCGCCGCGTTGCAGGTTCTGGAACCTGGTGGTGTGGAACCAATTCATGGCCACCCACGGCGTCACCGATGCGCGCAGCTCGGTGAACGGCCACAGCGCGGTGTTCAACGCAGACGGCTCGGTGACGATCGTCATCTCGCGCGGCATGACGGCGCACCCGAATTCCCTGACCACGCTTGACTATCCCCTCGGCAACCTCGCTTTCCGGTGGTTTCTTGCCGACGAGATTCCGGTGCGCCCAGACGTACGGCTGGTTAGACTATCCGAGGCGCCGACGAGCGTTGATGCAGCACCGAGCTGAATCACGCTGTCCCACGGGTCAAGTGGGCGCCGCAGTTGCAATGCCAGGTAACCTGGTTGACCGATGCTGTTTAACCAGGCGTTACCGACGGCGCTACGGCACCGCCTGTTTTTAGGAGAATTCTTAGTTTTGGGAAAACAACTTCAGGGGAATCTCTGCGCAATGACTGCCCCTCACATCATTCGCCTGTTTGGTGCCGCGGTAGCCCTCACTGCTGCAGCCCTTCCCGCCGCCGCTCCCCCCGCGTCTGCCGAGCCCTGTCCCGACACCGAGGTGGTGTTCGCCCGCGGTACCGGTGAAGACCCGGGTGTTGGCCCGACGGGACAGGCATTCGTCGACGCCATGCGCGCGCGTCTTGCTGGAAGGTCGATGGGGGTATACCCGGTCAACTACCCGGCCAGCGACCAGTGGTCGACCGGACTCGACGG
>JAFAID010000452.1 GCA_019236925.1 Mycobacterium sp.
GGAGGGGATGACCCCTTCGGTCTTGTAGCCGATGTCGAGCAGGACCTCGTCCCGGTCAACCTTGACGATTGTCCCTTCGACGATGTCGCCATCGTTGAAGTACTTGATTGTTTTGTCGATGGCGGCGAGAAAATCCTCGCTCGAGCCTATGTCATTGACGGCTACTTGCGGCGAGGTGACGGTGGGACTCGGCATATTGTTGGGTTGCTCCGGACAGGTTGGGGTCGTAGGGATAAGGCGGGACCGTGTTCGATTACCCGGCTCCTCCGCATCGCGTTGCGCACTCTGCATCGTCACCGAGTTATACATCGAGGCTACTCGACTGTGTACACGCTGGCCAAACTCGCCCTATCTGGGCGGAACGTCAAATCACCATGAAAAAATCACCGAAATTCCTGCATCGGGTTCACGCAAGATGTAATCGACCGTTAATGGGCGGCGGTGTCCCAGCTGCGGCCGTAGCCCACGGAGACCTCCAGCGGCACGTCAAGCGGGTATGCGCCGCCCATTTTCTCGCGCACCAGCGCCTCAAGGCGCTCCCGCTCACCGTCGGCCACTTCGAACAAAAGTTCGTCGTGGACCTGCAGCAGCATTCGCGACGCCAGCCCGGCCGCTTTGAGCGCCTTGTCGACCTCGATCATGGCCACCTTGATGATGTCGGCCGCGCTGCCCTGGATCGGCGCGTTGAGCGCCGCCCGCTCGGCGGCCTCACGCACCTGGCGATTGGTGCTGTCCAGCTCGGGCAGATAACGGCGCCGACCCAGCACCGTCGAGGTGTAGCCGTCCTTGCGGGCCTGTTCGACGACGTCCATGAGGTAGTCCCGCACCCCGCCGAACCGGGCGAAGTACTGATCCATCTGTACTTTGGCCTCCTCGGTGGAGATCTTCAGCTGAGCCGCCAGACCGTAGGCGCTCAAGCCGTACGCCAACCCGTAGGACATCGCCTTGACGCGGCGCCGCAGCTCGCCGGTCACCTCTTCGATCGGCACACCGAATGCGCGGGACGCGACGAACGAGTGCAGGTCCTCACCGGTGTTGAACGCCTCGATGAGGCCCTCGTCGCCGGACAGGTGCGCCATGATTCGCATTTCAATCTGGCTGTAGTCGGCGGTCATCAGCTCCGCGTAACCACTACCGACCACGAACGCGTCGCGGATCTGGCGGCCGGCGTCCGTGCGGATCGGAATGTTCTGCAGGTTGGGCTCGGTCGAGGACAGCCTGCCGGTGGCCGCGATGGTCTGGTTGAACGTGGTGTGGATACGGCCGTCGCCGGCAACCGAATTCAGTAACCCGTCGACGGTCACCTTCAGCCGGGTCACGTCGCGGTGCGCGAGCAGATGCTGAAGGAACGCATGCCCGGTCTTGTCGAACAACGACTGCAGCGCATCCGCATCGGTGGTGTATCCGGTCTTCGTCCGCTTGGTCTTCGGCATCTCGAGCTCGTCAAACAGCACTACCTGCAACTGTTTTGGCGAGCCGAGGTTGATCTGCTTGCCGATCACCGCGTACGCCGCCTCTGCGGCATCACGGATCTGGTCGCCGAATTGGCTTTGCAGTTCTGTCAACTGGTCCAGATCGACGGCAATGCCCGTGGCTTCCATCCCCGCCAGCACTCGTTGGACCGGCAGTTCCATCTCCGCCAGCAGCGAGGTGGAGTCGATCCGGGCCAGTTCAGCGTCCAGCGCGTCAGCCAGGTCCACGACCGCACGGGCGCGCAGCACCGCGGTTTGCACGGCTTGGTCATCGACCCCTTCGCTGTCGTCGAGAAGGGAAAGCTGCTGCTGCTCAGACGTTTCCGCCCGCAGCTCGCGGCGCAGGTAGCGCAGTGAAAGGTCGTCCAGGGTGAAGCTGCGCTGTCCCGGGCGGACCAGGTAAGCGGCCAGCGCGGTATCGGAGCTGACCCCGTCCAGCGTCCAGCCGCGCCCGGCGACGTCGTGGATGGCCAACTTGGCCTCGTGCAGTGCCTTCGGCTTTCCGGGATCGGCCAGCCACTCCGCCAGCGCGGAGTCGTCATCGGGCGTCAGGGTCGCGGTATCGATGTAGCCGCCGTCGCCGTCGGCGGCGGCGATGGCCAGCGCGGTCGCGTCGCCGTCATAGGGCAGGTGCGTGCCCACCACTGCCAACCCCGATCGGCGCCCGTCGGCGACGCGCTCGGCCAGCCACTGCCCGACCGTGCCGGGCTCCAGCAGTCCCCCGCGCACGTCGAATCCCTCGTCGACCTCGGGTTCGACGGCCACCAGCGTTTCGAACAGCCGGTCCCGCAGCACCCGGAATTCCAGCTGGTCGAATAACTGGTGAATCTGGTCGCGATCCCAGGGCTGCATCCGCAGCGTGTCCGGCGCCTGCGCCAACGGCACGTCGCGGACCAGGTCGGTAAGCTCCCTGTTGAGCACCACGCTGGCCAGATGAGCCCGCAGAGCGTCACCCACCTTGCCGCGCACCGAGTCGGCGTTGTCGACCAGCGCTTGCAGCGAGCCGTATTCGCTGATCCATTTCGACGCTGTCTTCTCGCCCACCCCCGGGATGCCGGGCAAGTTGTCGCTCGGATCGCCGCGCAGCGCGGCGAAATCGGGGTACTGCTCGGGCGTCAGCCCGTACTTCTCAACCACCGCCGCCGGGGTGAAGCGAGTCAGCTCGCTGACGCCTTTACGCGGATAAAGCACCGTGACGTCGTCGCTGACCAGCTGCAGTGAATCCCGGTCACCGGTGACCACCAGCACCCGGTAGCCCTCCTTTTCCGCCTGCGTCGCCAGCGTCGCGATCAAGTCGTCGGCTTCGAAGCCCGGCTCGGCCAGCACCGTAATACCCAGTGCCGCAAGGACTTCCTTGGTGACGTCGATCTGGCCGTGGAACTCGTCCGGGGTAGACGACCGGTTGGCTTTGTACTCCGGGTAGCGATCGGAGCGAAAGGTCTGCCGCGACACGTCGAACGCTGCGGCCACATGGGTTGGCGATTCGTCACGCAGCAGGTTGATCAGCATGGCGGTGAACCCGTACACCGCGTTGGTGGTCAGCCCGCCCCGGGTCTTGAAATTCTCGGCGGGCAGCGCATAGAAGGCCCGAAACGCCAGCGAATTGCCGTCCAGCAGCATCAACGTCGGCTTGTCGTCAGCGGCCTGGGCGACGTCTGTCTTGTTGGTTGCGGTCCTCGCTGGGCTCACGGCCCTAACTCTAGGCACCCGCGCGGACATCAGGTCAGCGGTCGCTCGCCAGTGACGTCGTACTCGACCACCATCGCCGAGATGATCGCGCCGAGTTGCTCGTCACTGGGGCCGTCGCGCCGGAACGCATCCACGGCCGATTGCGATTCCCAGCGCTCGAAAATGTCGACGCGGCTCACGTCGAGTAGGTCGGCGGTGACGGCGAAGTCCAGACAGCCCGATGCGCGCCGGGCTTGGTCGACCACGTCCCTGCACCCCTCCAGGTAGCTGTCGCGCTGTTCCGGCTCGACGATGAGGTGACCTGCGACGATGATCATTAATGGCTCCTTCTCATCCGAACAGGGTCGAAGGTATGACCGCCAGTCGCGTCCGAATTCGTCGGGGATCCGCGCCAAACTGCAACACGTTTCAGTTTTGTCGGCGTTGTCGGTACGCTGGCCGAATGCCAGGAGCTACCCGTCAAGCACCGGCGATCGACGGCTGGTTCGCCGCCGATGACGCCTGCGCGCCGCATCTGATCGGCGCAAAATGTCCGCAATGCGGCACCTACGTCTTCCCGCCGCGGGCCAACAATTGCCCCAACCCCGGCTGCGACGGTGATCAGCTCGAGCAAGTGCCGCTGTCGCGGCACGGGAAGCTGTGGAGCTACACCGAAAACCGGTATGCACCGCCGCCGCCCTACCCGGCCCCGGATCCGTTCGAGCCGTTCGCCGTCGCCGCGGTGGAGTTGGCTGAAGAGGGTCTGATCGTGCTGGGCAAGGTGGTGGATGGCACCCTGGCCGCCGACCTGAGGGTCGGCCAGGAGATGGAGCTGACCACTATGCCACTGTTCGTCGACGACGACGGCGTCGAACGCATCGTCTACGCGTGGAGGATCGCATGATGAGCAGCCCGGAACCCATTTACGTCCTCGGCGCCGGGATGCACCCCTGGGGCAAATGGGGCAACGACTTCACCGAATACGGGGTGGCCGCGGCCCGGGCCGCACTGGGCGAAGCCGGCCTGGACTGGCGCCAGATTCAGTTGGTGGCCGGCGCGGACACCATCCGCAACGGCTACCCGGGCTTCGTCGCGGGCGCAACGTTCGCGCAGAAGCTCGGTTGGAACGGTGTGCCGGTCAGCTCCAGCTATGCGGCTTGCGCCAGCGGCTCGCAGGCCCTGCAAAGCGCCCGCGCACAGATCCTGGCCGGCTTCTGCGATGTCGCGCTGGTGATCGGCGCCGACACCACGCCGAAAGGCTTTTTCGCTCCCGTCGGCGGCGAACGCAAAAACGACCCGGATTGGCAGCGGTTTCATCTGATCGGCGCCACTAATCCGGTGTATTTCGCACTGCTGGCGCGGCGCCGGATGGACCTCTACGGCGCCACCCTCGAGGATTTCGCGCAGGTGAAAGTCAAGAACGCGCGCCACGGCCTGCAGAACCCCAACGCCCGGTTCCGTAAAGAGACGTCCGTCGAAGACGTGCTGGCCAGCCCGGTGGTGGCAGAACCGCTGCGGCTGTTGGACATCTGCGCCACCTCGGACGGTGCCGCGGCGCTGATCGTGGCCAGTGCCAAGTTCGCCCGCGAACACCTCGGCTCGCTGAACGGTGTCCCTTCGGTGCGTGCGGTCAGCACGGTCACCCCGCGCTACCCGCAGCATCTGCCCGAATTGCCGGATATCGCAACGGATTCCACCGCGGTAGTGGCTGCGCCGGACCGGGTGTTCAAGGACCAGATCATCGACGCCGCATACGCCGAGGCCGGTGTCGGGCCAGAAGACCTGAGCCTGGCCGAGGTTTACGACCTGTCCACCGCGCTGGAGCTCGATTGGTATGAGCACCTGGGGCTGTGCCCCAAGGGTGACGCCGAGGCGCTGCTGCGCAGCGGCGCGACGACCATCGGCGGCAAGATTCCCGTCAACCCGTCGGGCGGGCTGGCCTGCTTCGGCGAAGCGATTCCGGCACAGGCGATCTCGCAGGTTTGCGAGCTCAGCTGGCAGCTGCGCGGCCAGGCCACCGGCCGTCAGGTCGATGGCGCGAAGGCCGGAATCACGGCAAATCAGGGCCTGTTCGGGCACGGCTCGTCGGTCATCGTGGCCCGCTAAGCCTGGCGACGATGCGGGCCGAAGCGGCCCGAGGAGAAGCCAGGCCGATGGGCCCAGCGGCTACCCCGACGATTCCGCGTCTTTGGGGGTATCGAGGGTCTCCAGAACGACTTCAGCGACATGCTTCATGGTGGTCCGCCGGTCCATCGCCGCGCGCTGGATCCACTTGAACGCCTCTGGCTCCGTCATGCCCTGGTTGGCCTGCAACAAGCCTTTCGCTCGTTCGACGAGCTTGCGGGTTTCCAGCCGGTCAGACAGCGTCTCGACTTCGCGTTCCAGCGCCCTGATCTCGCTGAACCGGCTCAGCGCCAGTTCAATCGCCGGGATCAGGTCGGAGATGGTGAATGGCTTGACCAGGTAAGCCATCGCACCGGCATCTCGCGCCCGTTCGACGAGGTCGCGCTGGCTGAACGCGGTCAGCACCACAATCGGGGCGATGCGTTTGCGTGCGATCTCCGATGCGGCGTCGATCCCGTCGCGGCGTGGCATCTTCACGTCCATGATCACCAGGTCGGGGCTCAGCTGCTCAGTCAGCTCGACCGCCTCTTGGCCGTCGCCGGCCTCGCCGACGATCTGATAGCCCTCTTCGCGGAGCATCTCGGCCAAATCGAGCCGGATGAGTGCCTCATCCTCGGCGATCAGCACCCGGCGCAAGGCTTGGTTATCGACGTCGGTCGTGGAGCCGGTCATGACGACATTGTGTCGTGGCCCGCCGTAATCATCGACCGCGGGGTTGTTGGTCGGCTCGAGCGAACGGATCCTCTATGGTGGGAGGCCGTAGTTGGCAGGCCCTCGTATCCCAACTGGCAGAGGAAACGGATTCAAAACCCGTACAGTGTGAGTTCGAATCTCACCGAGGGCACAGAGAAACTGCACGTCAGCCCCGATTTCTGTCAGACGGCAGCGCGCTGAGATGAGCGCCAGTCCGCAGCCAGTCCGCAGTAGATTCGGTCGCGGCGTCGAAAGCGTCAGTGAAATGGGTCACCATCACCCCAGATTGGGCAGCCCTCTCATCATTCAGGCGTTTCACGTAACGGGTCCTGTATTAGGCGGTGACCCAGCGAGGCAGATATGCGGTACATCACGATCAGGGGACACCATGTCGGCAGCTACGAGGTCGCCGGCATGTTCTGGATCGTCGCCGCGTCTCAGTGCGCAAAGGCTCCAAAACTCGTATCGCGCGACTTTCGCACACAAGCGAACCACGAGCACTGCCAATCCGTAACTTCTAGTGCAGCACCGGGTGTCAGGAGCTTTCTCGACACCTGGCTCCGGACAGGCACAAAGGAGTTTGGTGGCCTCACAAAATCAAGCCCTCTACTGAATGCCGGTTGGGCGGCGAACCATCAAAATGCATGAACCGCAAGTGCAAACACCACCTCGCAAAGGATCTGCGGGGAGACGAAGCCGCGGAGAGGAGTGACTAATGGCTACAACGATATGGACGTTGCTCTCTATCTTCGTCATCGCTCCCCTTGGCGCTCTTGCCATTGACAGGCCCCCCTTCGGCAACTGGATCTGGCACATCGCCCTTGAGAAGGTGAGGGACGGTAAGTGAGCACACCGGGTCGTCGGGGTCGAATCCCTCAGCCCGCAGGGCTTGGCGTTCATCGTCATCCACACTCTGTTGGACGTGCCGGCCTGTCGTGCGGTTCCCGTTGGGATTTCACATTCCGGTGTACTGCGGGCAATAGGCGCCGATAGCCGCACCGATCAGCGTGGCGGCGTTCTCCAGGGTCAGCGTGCGATTGTCGGCCATCACCGACCTCATGGCCTCGTGTGCGGTGTGGCCCGCAGCGATGTACTGGCACACCGCATGGGCATTGGCGATTACCTCTGTGGGATTGGTGACGATGATGCCGTCTTCGCGGAGCGCGGCCATGAAGGCTTCATCTGTGCCGCTGTAGCGCGGTGCCGGGGCAACTGGCGGCGGTGGCGGCGTTTCGGCGGTAACGGTCGCCGCGGCCTGTGGATCGGGCGTCTGCGTGACGGTCACCGTGGAAGTCGGCGCTGCGGTCGACGGCATGATCGTGTCATCTGGACCCGATGGGGCCGGCGCTGCGGGTGACGGCGCGGCGCTGGATACCGGTGCCGGCTTGGCGACAACCGATGTCGGCGGCGGCGTGGATACCTGTGTGCCGTGGTCCTCAACCAGCGCCCAGCCCACGGCCACGATCACCGTCGCTACCATCGCCGCACAGAGGATGAACACGATCGCGTGCGCCCACGCGGCGCCCCACGAGCGCTGCTCGGCGGGCGCGTCGGAGTCCTCGGCGGTGTCCTCGCTCGACCACGCCAGCCCGCCGGCCCGACTCGGGCCGGCGTCGGCAACGACAATGGTCTCGTCGCCGTCTCCCGCGACGGCGGTCGGTTCGCCGGTGGCTTCGGGGTCCATGTCTGCCTCTTTGTCTGTCGGGAGAAAGCGGCCCCCGCAAATGGAGGGCCGCTCGCTCGTATCCGCGGCTATTTACTTACCTCGCGCCTCTGACATCTCGAGTCGGTCGCGACCGGTCATCTCCTGATCTGTTGCCGAGCCGGTGAGGAACCGCGCGCAGGCGCCAGTCCGCAGTAAGTCCGCAGTAGTTTCGACAACTCGTTCGACATGTGCGTTATAAGCCTGTCGATTCGGGGAACCCGGAGTCGAGGATGGTGTCCACTCCGGGCGCCGCGACGACAGGAGCTTCAATGATCGGATCAATAATCCTGGCCCTCATCGTGGGCGCGATCATCGGTTTGGTGGCGCGACTCGTCATGCCGGGCAAGCAAAACATCGGCATGGTCGTGACGGTTCTAATCGGCGCTCTGGGTGGCTTGATCGGCTCAGCGGTGGCTAGCCAGTTCGGATACCACAATGCCAATGGTGGAGTCGCCTGGATTCCGTTTTTCATAGGAGTCGCCGCTGCCGTCGTCCTCATCGCGATCTACGAATCCGTGACGGGTCGGCAGACCCGTACCAGCCTGATGGGTCGGCGCACCCGTACCAGCCTGCTGGGCCGTCGTACCCGTACGAGGTTGCCTTGGTAGCTCGCTCGTTCGATCTCGTACCAGGTTGCTTTGGTAGCTCACGGGCTGCATCCAGAGCAGATGAGTTTGCGGGCACGTTTGAGCTCTACAAAGATGCGCGCGGCGAGTACCACTTTCACCTGAAGGCGCCCAACGGAGAGATCATTGCCAGCAGTGGGAGCTACGAGTCGAAGGCTGCGGCTGAGAAGGGCATCAGGTCTGTGCAGAGGGCCGTGCGTGGCGCCACGATATTGGACCAGACCGACTAGCGGCGGGTGAGCTTCCGGTCAGCACGTCGCGCTCGTCGAGGAGTTCGTCGACCTACCCGACCGAGCGATACCTCGAGCGTTCACCCGCGGGTCCACCCTTTCCGCGACCGCACCCAAAATCGGTGCGGGGGTTACGTCTTCGGCGCCGAGCAGTCACGCGTCTAAAAAGGTAGCTCCGACTCAATATCGGCTAGGAAAAAAACTCATAGACCTCTTTGATTGCTCCGAATATCCGGACATTTCGTCCCGGCGCCTTAGCGGCAATTGACACCGCGTTCGGCAATCCCGAGTTGACCAACTAGTCTTTTGCTGTGGTGGCTAAGAGGTGCGGTGCCACTCAACCAGCGGGTCCGCGGCGGACGCCGGACTGCGTAGCGGCAGTGCGGGAGCAGCCGCGCGTCCGCAGTCAGCACTACGCCGACCGCATCGCACGGCGGCGCCGCATCCTGCACCTCACCACATCAATGGCGGTGATCGTCAGCGCGGGTTTCGGGATGATCCAAGTCTTCGCTGCGCCCCATCTTTGGTGGACCGGCGTCATCAACATCGGCGGCGCCGCGATCTACGCGATGATCCCCTGGCTTCACCGCTTCGGTGAGCTGGTTGCGCCGCTGACCTTCATCTGCACGGCCTACGTGTCGATCTTCGTCATCTGCTGGATCGTGGGCACCGGCTCGGGCTTGCAGTTCTATTTTCTGGTCGCGTCCTGCCTTGTCGTGTTGCAGCTCGGCGTCGATCGCATCGTGTTGGCGGCAGCCCTGGCAGCCATCGCGGCCGGGCTGGTGATCACCTTGCAGTTCCTGGTCCCACGGGATACCGGCGCTCAGCCGGGGTGGGCCTTGTCGCTGGGCTTCGTCGTCACCACGATCTCGGGCTGCGTGATGGTGGTGACGACGGTGTGGTACTCGGTGCGCGAGATCGTCCGCGCCGAAACAGCAATGGAAATGGAATACGAGCGGTCCGAGGCGTTGCTGGCCAACATTTTGCCGGCAAGCGTCGCGGAACGGCTAAAAGATCCGGGACACAACATCATTGCCGACAAATACGATGACGCCTCGGTCCTGTTCGCCGACATCGCCGGCTTCACCGAGCGGGTCAGCGACATCGCGCCGGACAAGTTGATCCGATTCCTGGATCGGCTTTACAGCGACTTCGACGCGCTGGTGGACAAACACGGCCTGGAGAAGATCAAGGTCAGCGGCGACTCCTACATGGTGGTCAGTGGGGTGCCCCAGCCGCGGGCGGATCATGTCGAGGCGTTAGCGGACCTTGCGCTCGACATGGCCGAGACCGTAACCGGACTGAAGGATTCCCGCGGTAATGCGGTGCCGCTGCGAATAGGGTTGGCCAACGGCCCAGTCGTCGCGGGCGTAGTGGGGTCTCGCCGGTTCTTCTACGACGTCTGGGGCGATGCGGTCAATGTCGCAGCCCGGATGGAATCCACCGATTCGGTGGGACGGATCCAAGTGCCCGAGGGCGTCTATCAGCGGCTGAAAAACGACTTCGTCCTCCAGGAGCGGGGTGCCGTCGAGGTGAAAGGGAAAGGCCTCATGCGCACGTGGTATCTCGTTGGCCGCAAACCGGCGACCGGGTCCGGTGGTGTGCCGGCCGAGGCGCCACAAGCGGCCAGTGTCTGACACGTGTCTGACACGTAAGGCCAAACCCCCCATCACAATCGCCGTTTGTGGGAAAATTCGGCAATGGAAACCACTGCTGTTCCAAGGTTGTTGCCGAACCTGTGGAAGTCGACACTGGTGTCCGGAATCATGGCGCTCACCCTGGGCGTCCTGGTGCTGCTGTTACCCGGGGATTCCATTGTCATAGCCGCCATCCTGTTCGGTATCTACCTGCTGATCACCGGTATCGCACAAGTTGTCGTCGCGTTCAGCCTGCATGTCTCCGCCGGCGGTCGAGTGCTGTTGTTCATCAGCGGCGCAGCCTCGCTGGTGCTGGCGATCCTCTGCTTCCGACACTTCGGCGAGGGCTACGCGATTCTCCTGCTGGCAATCTGGATTGGTGTCGGCTTCATCTTTCGTGGTGTGGCCACGTCGATCTCGGCCATTAGCGATCCCACGCTGCCCGGTCGCGGCTGGCAGATATTCCTTGGTGCGATAACCCTTCTGGCGGGCATCGTGATGTTGGGATCACCTCTCGAATCCCTCGAGATCCTGACGGAAATCGTCGGCATCTGGCTGATCGTCATCGGGGTATTCGAGATCGTGTCGTCGTTCGGCATCCGGAGCGCGTCTAAGCGGGCGGAAAAGGTTCTGACCGGTGGAGCACACGGTGCGTCGTGACCGGGCCAATCGCGATCGACCGAACAATTTCGTAGCGATGATCGTGGCTGTCTACTACACTATGTCGTAGTAAATGGCCCTGTTGCCAGGGAGATGAACATGAACGTCGTCGACGTGTCGCGGTGGCAGTTCGGTATCACCACCGTCTACCACTTCATCTTCGTGCCGCTGACCATCGGTCTGGCACCGCTGATCGCCATCATGCAGACCGCATGGGTGGTCACCGACAACGTGGCCTGGTATCGGCTGACCAAGTTCTTCGGCAAGCTGTTCCTGATCAACTTCGCGATCGGAGTCGCCACCGGGATCGTGCAGGAATTCCAGTTCGGCATGAATTGGAGCGAATACTCGCGGTTCGTCGGCGACGTCTTCGGCGCTCCCCTGGCGATGGAAGGTCTGGCCGCGTTTTTCTTCGAGTCCACCTTCATCGGGTTGTGGATCTTCGGCTGGACCCGGCTGCCGCGGCTGGTACACCTGGCATGCATCTGGATCGTCGCGATCTCTGTCAACGTATCCGCGTTCTTCATCATCGTGGCGAACTCCTTCATGCAGCACCCGGTTGGCGCTCACTACAATCCCGAGACCCGGCGCGCCGAGTTGCACAGCATCAGCGCGCTGCTTAGCAACAACACTGCGCGAGCAGCGTTTTCACATACGGTGGCCGGTGCATTACTGACCGCTGCGACGTTTGTCGCCGCCGTCAGTGCGTGGTGGCTGGTCCGTTCTGGTAGACGCACAACGGATCACCAGGTCGCGGAGTCAGATGCCCGTACCATGTTCCGCCCTGCGGCCATCCTTGGCTGTTGGGTTGCGCTGATTGCCGCAGTCGGCTTGTTTTTCACCGGCGACTATCAGGGCAAGCTGATGTTCGTTCAGCAGCCGATGAAAATGGCGTCGGCGGAATCGTTGTGCGACACCGAAACCGATCCGGACTTCTCCATCCTGACAGTCGGCACGCACAACAACTGCGAAAGCATTACCCGGGTTATCGAGGTGCCCTACGTGCTGCCGTTCCTCGCCGAGAGCCGATTCAGCGACGTGACATTGCAGGGTGTGCGAAATCTCCAACAGCAGGACGAACAGCGGTTCGGGCCAAACGACTACCGGCCCAACCTGTTCGTCACCTACTGGTCATTCCGCGCAATGATCGGGTTGCTGTCGATTCCGGTGCTGTTCGCGTTGGTGGCGCTATGGCTCACCCGTGGG
>JAFAID010000479.1 GCA_019236925.1 Mycobacterium sp.
GCGGAGATGTGATCGCCGCGTCCACGAGCATGGTCACCGCGGCGCCCGACCATGTCTCTAGGAGAATGAGCGGGCCGGCGGTGCCGGTGACAACCCGAACCCCTGGTAGGGCAAGATTATTGACTGGGGGCGATGCTCGGGCCGACCCCGCCACGCCGATATTCATTCCCGAGCCCAATGACCACGGCGTTGAGTCGCGGCCTAGGGTCGCGTTCGCAGTCGACGCCAGCATTCACTTCTGCGCCAGTGGAATTCGGCTGCGGCGGGTGAGAGCGGCGTCGAGTTCGCGGCGGGAGGTGATGTTGAGCTTGGTGTAGATGTTGCGCAGGTGCCATTCACGGTGCGGGTGCTTTGGAACAGTTCGGCGTCGATTTCGGGGTTGGTGCGTCGTGCGCTGGCGAGCTGGGCGATTTCTTGCTCTTGGGGCGTTAGTTCGGCACCGTCGTTCACCCGTTGCCGGCGCACGTTTTCCCCGGTGGCCACCAGCCCGCGGCGTGCGCGTTCGGCGAAGGCATTGGCGCCCATGGTGGCAAACGCGTCGAATGCGCGCCGCAGCTGGGTGCGGGCCTCGGCGCGGCGCTTGGTGCGGCGCAGCCATTCGCCGTAGCACAGCCGTGCCCGCACGAGGTAAGCCGCCACCGCGGCCCAGCCGCTCGATGGCTTCGCGCTAGAGGTCGTCGGCGACGGCATCGTCGGCCAACTGCGCGCGCGATCGCCGCCGCCCCACGGGCCCAGTCGGTTCCGCTGGCCGCGGCGATCGCTGATAACCGCTCACAGGCCACCTACGACGTGATTGTCATCGATTCGGGAGGCGATGGCACCACCTTGGACCGGCGCGTTGACCGCCGTAAGCTCACCCTGGAGGTCGAGGTGGACGGCGAGATCAACAGAAAGGCGGTGCAGGCCGTCATGCCCGCCAGCGCGTGGAGTGACAGCCGCGGCCGGCGTTGCCCGCGCCGGCCTCAACGAGTAACGACGGAAGGATGGCAGTGAACGAAGAGCAACGCAACGTCATGGCGTCGGGGCGTGGGTTCATCGCCGCACTGGACCAAAGCGGTGGAAGCACGCCAAAAGCTCTGAGCCTCTATGGTATTTCGCACGACGCGTACGACAGCGATGAGCAGATGTTTGATCTGGTGCATGAGATGCGCGAGCGCATCATTACCAGTCCTAGCTTTTCCGGTGACAAGATACTCGGAGCGATCCTCTTCGAGCAGACCATGGACAGGACCATCAACGGCCAGGACAGTGCGGCGTTTCTTTGGGAGCAGAAGCACATCGTCCCGTTTGTGAAGGTTGACCAAGGGCTCAGCGCCGTCGAAAATGGCGTGCAATTAATGAAGCCGATGACGATGCTCGACACATTGTTGGAGCGCGCAATCGATAAGGGCATTTTCGGTACAAAGATGCGCTCATTCATTCATGAGCCGAATGATCACGGAATAAAGGCGGTGGTCGATCAGCAGTTCGAATATGCGCACGAAATCGCGGCACGAGGACTGATGCCAATCATTGAGCCTGAGGTAAGTATCGAAAGTCCTGACAAGCCGAAAGCGGACAGCCTGCTTGTAGCGACAATAGCCGCGAAACTCGCGGAGCTTGCACCGGACACGCAAGTCATGCTCAAGTTGACATTGCCCGACCACGACGACCTCTACGCGTCATTAATTCAACACCCCCGAGTTATGCGTGTAGTCGTGCTGTCAGGCGGCTACAGCCTCAAAGAAAGTTGCGCGATCCTTGCACGCAACCACGGCCTCATCGCGAGTTTCTCGCGCGCGTTGACCGAAGGGCTCAACGTCAACCAGACCGACGCGGAATTCGACGACACGCTCAGACACAAAGTTGAGGAGATTTACGCAGCCTCACTTACGTAGCCCTATCAGTAAGTCGCGATGCACGGATGCCGTACGACCTGGAGCTATCTGGTGGTCCAAACAGATCGGCCACGCCGGCCGCAGCAAGGTGGGTCGCTCCCCCAGCAGCGATCGGATTGGGATCGGCCACCGCGCAAACGACCGTCGAAAACCCGTCCACACGGGCATCCACGCAGGGCGGGGTCGTGCCCAAGTGGTTGCCACGGCTCGAGCGTGACGACGGCGGTGCCGCCGACCGCCAACTCGCCGGCGCGGCCCAGCGCGACCACCTCGGCGGCCTCCCGTGGGTTCTGTAGCGCCGACGCCGACAGCTTCGCCGTCGCGGTCCAGGATCACCGCGCCCACCGGCGGGTTCGGATAGGTGTGGCCCTTGACCAGCTCGCCCTGCTCGATGGCCGGCCGCATGGCGGCCTCACTCTTCAGAGCCGCAGATGCCGCGACGCCGCAGCGGCCTGGCGCCGCAACGCCTGCACCGCGGCCGCCGGATCGTCGGCGCTGTAGACCGCCGACCCGGCGACGAAGCAGTCCACCCCGGCTTCGGCGGCTTGCTCGATCGTGTCTTCATGGATACCACCGTCGATCTCGACGACGACGGACAGCTCGCCGGCGTCGACGAGCCTGCGGGCCGCGGCGACCTTGACCAGCACCTCGGGAATGAACTTCTGCGCGCCGAAACCGGGCTCGACCGACATGATCAGCAGCGTGTCGAACTCGGGCAGGATCTCCAGGTAGGGCTCCAACGGCGTACCCGGTTTCACGCTGAGCCCGGCCTTGGCGCCGGCGGCGCGGATATCACGCGCCACGCCGACCGGGTTGTTG
>JAFAID010000209.1 GCA_019236925.1 Mycobacterium sp.
CCCGAGCGCGAGATCAATGTGTCTGGCCCATGCTAGGAGTGCTGCGCACAGTAATTCGACGCTGTCAAGACGCGCGGTCTCGTGGGCGTGACACACAATCCGTGTTAGAGCTAGGTGGCGCTGATGTCGGTTTTTCTGTCGCCGCCCTTGCTCGTCGATACTCCTCGAGCTGGTGGATACCGTCACCTCTCGAAGTCATCGCGTCAGTCTTCGCATCGAGCGCGGAGCACGCTGGCCCTCGAGAAGCGGAGCGCGCTGCCGGTGGTCTAACCGGAGTAAAGTTCGGCTATGTCATGGAAGTCATTGTTCCGTGTCGTGAACTTCATCATGGACGTCGGCGGTATTGTCGCATTTCCGCTTTGGGGGTGGTTATCGCTTGGTAGTCCAACTCCAACGATACCTATGCTGGTAATCATTGCCCTCGGGGGTCTGCTCTACATTTCGCTTGTGCTGTGGGATTTAATCCCTCGACGGAGCCCGCGACGTGCCTTGCTAACTGTTTTCGCTGCCGTCCTTTACGTTGAGGGCATCTTCGCGAACGCCTACTACTGGTTGTCGCACCGGTCGCTTGCAGCCTTTGGTGAGACCCTCAGTAGAATCGACGCCGCCTATTTCACCGTAAGCACTGCCATGACGACGGGCCTTGCAGACATACACCCTTTAAGCGGCTCCGCCCGGTTGGTGGTCATTGCCCAAATGATTGTCAGCGGGTTTCTCCTCGTATTCGCTGCCGGTATCGCAATTAACCGCCGATTTTCAGTCGCGTCGCCGACTAGTGCCCCTCGTTGTAAGGACTGTCCTTCTGCCGGCAAACCCGGATTCGGCCAAGAGCGAAGGATCGACGGGTAGCGGGAGAAGCGCTCGTCGGCCTTATTGGCGAGCACGATAGGACGATTTTCGTGATCGCTGATCCAAGTTCCGAGTCTGTTGCCCGGTCGAGCGCTTTCCAGCTCACGCTTCTGGATTGGTGCGGGTCGTAGGCCCTGCAGCCGCGACTTGATGAACTCGGCATTGTTCCCGAAGGCTGCGATAGCCAGCGGCCCACGACTAGAACGCTCACGTGCTCGGCGCCGGCGTCATGCGGTGTTAGCGCCGCCGACGGCGTGACTCGGGCGGCGCTAGGCCGCGATCACCACCGCCGCACCGTGCCTTTCACCGGTCGGCCTATCGGGCCCTGTGTGTGAAGTCGATTCGGTCGACCGACCTTCCCCTGCCCACCAGGACGGTTGCCACCATCTCGGGTGGGAATAGGCCGTGCTCGACAACACCGGGTGTGGAGGCCAACCAGGCGGCCAGCGCTGCCGGGTCGGTGACTGGTCCCTGGTAGTCGGCGATCACGCCGCCGTCTGGGCTTAGCGGGACATCGCGCAACGAGACCGGTGCGATCCGGCGCATCGTGGCGCGGAGCCCGAAGCGCAGCAGCTCGAGCGGGATAGGGCCGTGCAGAGCATCGACGAGCTTGGACGAGTCGGCGATGACGGCGAAGCGATCTGCGGCTGCCGCGACGATCTTCTCGCGGGTGTGTGCGGCGCCGCCGCCCTTCACCAGCCACCCGTCGGGGGCGATCTGATCTGCGCCATCGATGCTCATATCGAAATGTTCGATGTCCTGCAGTGCCTCCACCTCCAGGCCCAGGTCGCGGGCGGCATGCTCGGTGCGCGGCGACGTAGCGGCACAACGAATGTCGAGCGCTCGGCGTGCCAGGGCCGGGAGTAAAAACGCCACCGTCGAGCCGGTGCCGAGCCCGACGGTCATGCCGTCTTCGACCAGATCTGCTGCCGCCTCCGCCGCGACCTGCTTCTCTCGCTCGATGCCTATGGGCGTCGCAGTCGAAATGTTAACTCTCCTTAGCTTTTCAGTGTCCGATAGTGCCGAATGAGCGCGTTGGTCGATGAGTCGTGGTCCAGCTCGGGTTCGGTTGTGCTCTTCAGCTCGGGGACGATCGCCAGCGCCAGCTCCTTGCCCAGCTCGACGCCCCATTGGTCGAAGGAGTCGATGCTCCAGATGGTCCCCTGGGTAAACACGCTGTGCTCATACAACGCGACCAGCGCGCCGAGGACGTAGGGGGTGAGCTTCTCCGCCAGCAGCACGTTGGTGGGGCGGTTGCCCTGCATGACCCGGTGTGGCGCCACGGCCTCGGGGGTTCCTTCCGCGCGGACCTGCTGCTCGGTTTTGCCGAACGCAAGCGCCTGGGCCTGGGCGAACACGTTCGATGACAGGATGTCGTGGTGGTCGCGCAGAGGGTTGAGGCTCTTGCCGAAGCCGATAAGGTCGACCGGTATCAGCATTGTTCCCTGGTGGATTAGCTGATAGAAGCTGTGCTGGCCGTTGGTGCCCGGTTCGCCCCAATAAACCGCGCCGGTTTGGTAGTTCACGACGGTGCCGTCGATGGTGACGTGCTTGCCGTTGGACTCCATTGTTAGCTGCTGCAGGTAGGCGGGGAAACGCTTGAGGTACTGGTCGTAGGGCATCACGCCGATCGACTGGGCCCCAAAGAAATTCACGTACCACACCACGAGCAGACCCATGAGCATCGGCAGGTTCTTCTCCGGCGGGGCGGTGCGAAAGTGCTCGTCCATCGCGTGGAAGCCGGCCAGCAGCTCGCCGAACCCCTCCGGGCCCAGGGCCACCATCGTCGACAAGCCGATGGCCGAGTCCATTGAGTACCGCCCGCCGACCCAATCCCAGAAGCCGAACATGTTCGCGGTATCGATGCCGAACTCAGATACCCGATCGGCATTGGTCGAAACGGCCACGAAATGCTTTGCGACCGCGTTGTTGCCGAGCCGGCTGATCACCCAGTCGCGGGCCGAGGTGGCGTTGGTCATCGTCTCGAGGGTTCCGAAGGTCTTCGATGACACAATGAAAAGCGTTTCCTCCGCCGCCAGGTCTCTGGTCGCCTCCGCGAAGTCAGTGGAATCGACATTGGAGACGAAGCGGAACGTCAGGTTACGGTGGGTGTAGTGGCGCAGCGCCTCGTAGGCCATCACCGGCCCTAGATCGGATCCGCCGATGCCGATATTGACGATATTGCGGATCGGCTTGCCGGTGTGCCCCTTCCAGGCACCCGAACGGATCTTGGTGGCGAAATCGGCCATCCGATCGAGGACCTCATGCACCTGGGCGACGACATCGACCCCGTCGACTATCAGCGATGTGCCTTTCGGCATCCGCAACGCCACGTGCAGCACCGAGCGGTTCTCGGACACGTTGATCCGCTCCCCAACGAACATCATGTCGCGGCGCTGCTCGAACTCAGACTGCCGCGCCAGCTGAAACAGTAGGCTCAGAGTCTCCTCGGTGATGCGGTTCTTCGAGTAATCGAGGTAGATCCCGGCGGCCTTAGCGCAGAACCGCTCCCCGCGGGTAGCGTCCTCGGCGAAAAGTTCTCGCAGATGGCGGCCCTCCATCTTCGAGTAGTGTCGGGCAAGAGCCTCGTACGCCGGGCGCTCACGCAACGGCCGAATCGACACGTTATGACTCCCTTCTTGGCATGGCGGTCCAGGTGGGCTGTTTAGGCGACCACGGACGTCTGCGTCTCGATCCGGCCCATCAGCTCATTCCAGGCATTGACGAAGGAATTGGCCCCACCGCGCTGCAATTGCCCCCAGCATTGGCACCGTCTTCGCCGCGGTTTCCCGCGAGTCGCAGGGGCGCGCGGCCAGGCGGCTGCGGCGGGGCCGGTAGCAGCGCAACCCGCGGCCGCACGGGCATCGTCGTGGGCGACCCGGTTCTCAGATCCAAGCGAGAGCCGGCGTGGCGGATGGTCAGCTGGCCCTCCGGCCCGTCGCGCAGCAGGTACGTGACCTCGGCGTGGCTGATGTCGGCGGTCAGCCGAAAGCCCCCCCAGCGCAGTCGGAACCGCAATCTGGTGATGCCGTCGGGCAGGCACGGGTCCAACGACAGCACCCCCTCATCGTCGCGCAAACCGCCAAACCCCGACACCAACCCCGTCCAGGCCCCAGCCAACGCCGCCAGGTGCAGGCCGTCGCGGGTGTTGTGGTTGAGGTCGCGAAGATCGAGCATCGCCGCCTCGTAGGTGTAGTCGTGGGCCAGCTCGAGGTGACCGACCTC
>JAFAID010000492.1 GCA_019236925.1 Mycobacterium sp.
TGCAGTTCACCGAAACCAAGCCCTACTGGCGGGACCCGGTACTGGTGGTGCGCGGGTCAAGCAAGCCGGCCTGGACAACCGTCTGAGGCTTGCGGCTTCGGTCACACCACACGGCGGCGGTTAGCCGAGCCCCGATGGCGAACCTCGGTTGTTCGTCATCGGGGCTACCGCCGGTCGGTACAGAACGAAACGCATCGTTGCAAGCAAAGCTCTACCTGTTTATGGGGCGCCCGGCTGCAGCACCGCGGGGCCGTACCAGTGACAGGCGAGCAAGGCGAGTTCGACGTCGAGCCGGTCGCTGCCGATTTCGCGGCCGCGCCGGGCGACGGCGCGGCCCACCCGATACTTCACCGAGTTGAAGTGCAAATTGAGTTGCTCGGCGGCCACCTTGTAGCTGCAGCCGCACCCTAGAAACACCCGCAACGTCTCGCGCAGCCGCGCGTCGTTCTCGTTGTCGCTGGCGAGGTCGCCGAGTACGGCGGCCACCCAATCGCGGATACCGGCCACGTCATCACCAAGACGCGCCACCACGGAAAGGCCCGCGTCGGTCGCCGCAATCACGGTCGGCGCCGGACGTTTGGCGATCAACGCGACGCCCCGAGCCGTTTCCGCCTCCCGATGCGATTGTCGAAAACCGTCGACACCGTTGGCCATCGTCCCGATGGCCACACTCGGCGAGTCGGGCCGCCGGTGCACGAAACGGCGGACCTTCGGAACGACATCCGCCACCGCGGCTCGATACGGCAGCCACCCCCACGCGCAGCTCTGGTCGGCGGCCGCGAACAGCGGGCTGGCAGCCGCGGCAACGGCTTCGCCCAGCTCCCGGACAAATCGCTGCAGCCGGGCAAGTTCGTCGCCCTCGGCACCCAGGTCCGGGTACCACAGGACCAGTCCGACGTGGTGCCATCGCAGCGGATAGCGGATCGACGTGGTTGCCGCATCAACATCGACCGCCTTTTTCCCGGCCAGGATCTCGCGCACCCGCAGGGCCCGAAGGCTGTTCTGGTTCTCCAGCCATCGCTCGCGTTCGTCTTCGTAGACGACGACGACTTGCTGCGACATCCAGTCGATGTACTCGAACAGCGTGCCGGTGATGTCCTCGATTACCCCGACCCTCATCGGTTCCGGAATATCGATCGCGCGCAATTCGGCGAAAATCACCTCGTTCATCCGGCGCTGACCAAGCCGATACGCGCGCACCAGCGCATTGACCGGCACCCCGTGCTGCGCCAGCCGCCGGGCGTACTCCAGCGCCGCGGTGGGCGCCTCGACACGCTCAACGGCGATGTCATACCGCAATGCGTGCAAGACCGTGTCCACGTTGCCCTCGACGCTGGTCCCGAGCAACTCCACGAGCGCGGCATTGCCACGCAACTCGGGAATCTGATCCTCGAGCGAACGGCGAAGCGCCGACGATAGCTCGGCCAACTGCTTGTGCAATCGGTCTGCGACCTCGGCGACGTAACTATTCACCCCGACGCCGGTGTCAAGGTGCGGTTTCTTCATTCCCATGACGTTAGACGCGGTTGTCGTCCCGCGATAAGACCGCCGCGCAGTTTTGTTGTTCCGCGACTGTCTCATGCGGCGCACAATTCCTAATGTGGGCGCCACCCTCGGCAAACAATGGCAAAGGAGCCACTCAAATGGGATTCACCAAGCCCTACCTTCCGGACTTTGATCCGGACACCTTCCTGCGCAAGCCGCTGATGGAGCGGATGCGGATTCTCGCCAACGAGTGGGCCGAAAACGGCTTCGGCGCACCGCGGATGGTCCACACCATCTACATCGTGAAGCTGATCCTCTTCGCGGTCGGCGGCATCACCGTCGCGACGGCGACGTCCGGGCTACCGGCCTTCTGGCATGTCACCGAATGGTGGAACCAGCCCATCGTCTACCAAAAGGTCATCCTGTGGACCGTTCTGCTGGAGTCCATCGGCGTCGCCGGCTCCTGGGGTCCGCTGGCCGGCAAGCTCAAGCCGATGACCGGCGGCATCCTGTTCTGGGCACGACCGGGGACCATCCGGTTACGGCCGTGGAAGTGGGTGCCGTTCACCAACGGCGACCGGCGCAACTGGTTCGACATCGCGCTCTACCTGGCCCTGCTGGTGAGCGTGGCCGTCGCGCTGCTGTCACCGGGCGTGCACAGCGACTCGCTCTCAAAGGCATTGCCGCACAACACGTCCGGCCTGGTCAATCCCGCCCTGTTGGTGGCGCCGATGGTGCTGCTAGTTCTGATCGGTCTGCGGGACAAGACCATCTTCCTGGCCGCCCGCGCCGAGCAGTACTTCCCGGCGCTGTTCTTCTTCAGCGTGCTGCCGTTCGTGAACATGATCATCGCGCTGAAGATGCTGATCGTGGTGGTGTGGGTCGGCGCCGGCTTCTCGAAGTTCGGTAAGCACTTCTCCAATGTCATTCCGCCGATGGTGAGCAACACGATTTTCGCGCCCAAGTTTTTGCGACGGGCGCACTACCGCGACTTCGGGCGCGACATGCGGCCGTCGCGGCTGGCGGACTTCATGGCACACGTCAACGGCACCACGGTCGAGATCCTGGCCCCGCTGGTCCTGTTCTTCTCCACCAACAAGTGGGTGACGCTGGTCGCGGCCCTGCTGATGGTGGGTTTCCATCTGTTCATCATCTCGACCTTCCCCCTCGCGGTGCCGCTGGAATGGAACGTGGTCTTTGCCTACACCACCGTCTTCCTGTTCCTCGGGTTCCCGAACTGGAACGGATACGCCCCGTGGAACATGACGCCGGCCTGGCTAGCCCTCGTCATCGCCGCCGCGCTGCTGTTCTACCCGATCCTGGGCAATCTGCGACCGGACAAGGTGTCCTTCCTGCCCTCGCTGCGGCAGTACGCGGGCAACTGGGCCTCGGCCGTGTGGTCGTTCGCACCGGGCGCCGAGGCGAAGCTGAACCGAGTCACCCGATCGGCCGGGAACCAGGTCGACCAGTGCGTCGAGTTCGGTTACGAACCGGCATGGGCAGAGGTCACCTCGCAGAAGACGATCGCGTGGCGCAGCATGCACAGCCAGGGTCGCGGCCTGTTTTCGCTGCTGTTGAGCCACCTGCCGGACATCGACAGCCGCACCGTGCGGGAGGGCGAGTTCGTCTGCAACTCCATCATCGGATTCAACTTCGGTGACGGTCACCTGCACGACGCAGACATGATCCGAGCCGTGCAGCGCGAAGCCGGATTCGAGCCGGGTGAGTGCGTCATCGCGTGGGTCGAGTCGGAGGCATTCGGCAGCGGCGTTCAGCACTACCAGCTGATCGACGCCGCACTCGGTGTCATCGAACGCGGTACCTGGAAGGTTGCCGACGCTGTCAAAGAACAGCCCTGGCTGCCCAACGGCCCCATCCCGACCGAGGTGATCTGGTCAATGCCCGGCACCGAGCCGGGTGTCCACGAGGACCAGGAGCACGGCCACGGGGCGCTGACATGAGCACCGCGATCGTGGTGGGCGGCGGGCCCAACGGGCTCGCCGCCGCCGTCACGCTGGCCAAGGCGGGCCTGCAGGTCACGCTGCTGGAAGCCGCCGACGAAATCGGCGGCGGCACCCGCAGCAGCGAAG
>JAFAID010000412.1 GCA_019236925.1 Mycobacterium sp.
TCGGGATCGGTGGACGGATCGATGATCGCCGCCTTGAAGGTGTGCATATAGGATTTCGACGTCTCCATGCCCAGCATGAATGCGTCGACACCGTTTAGCCGTTTCATGACTGCCTCTCGGGGTGCTGTAAACCACGCTCAGCCGCGGCTGACGATCTTCGTCATGGTGCGGGCCAGCGGCTGCACCAGGCGCGGGGATAGCCGGTGCAGCAGGTAGGGGGCGAGCACATGTGAACGCGGCGAGACGACGATCAGACGCGGCCGCGCGATCGCGTCGAGCACCGCCGTCGCGACGGTGTCCGGCGACGCACCGTGCTTGGCGTAGAAGGCGACGATCTTCTCTTGGTCGGCACCGAGCTGGCCGCGCATGATCCCGTCGCGCACGATCGGTGTGTTGATGATGCCGGGGCAGACCGCGACCACCCGGATTCCGCGTGATCGCAGCTCGGCGTCGAGCGACTCGCTCATCCCGACTACGCCGAACTTGGAGGCGCAGTAGGGCGCCATCCTGGCGACGGGGACCAGGCCGGCCTCAGAAGCGGTATTGACGATGATCGCCGGGTGCCCCTGGGTGAGCATCCGTGGCGCGAACGCCTGCACCCCGTAGGCGACACCGAGCAAGTTCACGCCGATCACGCGCTGCCAGTCCTCGACCGTCGTGGTCTCGATGTCGCCGCTGTGACCGATGCCGGCGTTGTTGTGCAGGATGTCGACGCGGCCGTCGTCGTCGAAGACGGCTTTGGCCAGCGCCTCGACCTCCTCGGGCCGGCTCACGTCGACCGCGTGATCGGTTGCGCTGCTGCCGATCTCGTGCGCCACGGCGGCGGCCGCCTCGGCGTTGAGATCCGCTACGTGGACTTTGGCGCCGTGCCGGGCGAGCAGCCGTGCAGTCGCTGCGCCGATTCCCGATCCGGCGCCGGTGATGACCGCGGTCTTGCCGGTCAGGTCGATGTTCTTTGCCATAGTGATCCTTCTAAACGGTGGCCGGCTTCGCCGGTCCGAAGTAGACCTCGAAGAATCGGGTTGTCATCTCGGCCGGGACGGCGAGGTTGGCGGCGTGGTCGGTGCGCACGCAGACCAGGCTGGGACCGGAGTGCTCGCGCGCGCGTCGCAGCGCGGGGTCGAGGTCCTCGACGCTATCCACGTACTCGCCGTGGCAGCCCAGCCCCCGGGCCACAAGGTCCCAGCGGATCTCGCCCTGGGCCGTCCCGAACGTCGTGCCATACAACTGCAGCTCGTTGATCTCCTCCATCGTCCACGCGCCTTCGGCGAACACGATCACCGTGACATCAATGCCTTCGCGGGCGGCGGTCTGCAGCTCCATGACATTGAAGCCCGCCGCCCCGTCACCGGTGACGCAGACGACCTCGCGGTCGGGCGCGCCGAGTTTGGCGCCGATCGCCGACGGGATCCCGGTACCGAGCATCCCAAGCTCGAGAATCGAGTGATACGACCGCGGCCGCGTCGGCGGCAGCATGCTGTGGGCCCACAGCGAGGTGTTGCCGCCGTCGACGGCGTACACCGCGTCCGGACCGAACACCGCGCCGATCGCGCCGAGTGCGTGCGCGGGATGGATGCCCGGGCCCTGCCACTGGAGGATGGGCGCTGCTATCTGGTTCCGTACCTGCTCGTCGAGTTTGCGGTAGCGCGCCAGGTCCGCGCCGTCGCGCGCCCCGAGGTTCGTCGCGCGCAGCCTGGAGGCGATGCCGTCGAGCGCGGTCCGCGCATCGGCGAGGATGCCCAGGTGCACCGGGCGCGTGACGCCGAAATCGCGCGGGTCGATGTCGATCTGGATCAGCCGCTGGCCCGCCGGATTCCCCCAGTACACGTCGTACGGAACATCGAGGTTGCCCATCCGCGAGCCGGCGACGAGCAGCACGTCGGCCTCGCCGCGCGCGAGGTCGCCCGCAGGGCCGAATCCGAAGACGTAGTTGGGGTGATCGGCCGGGACGCTCGCGCGGCCGGCCATCGTGCTGATCGCCGGGCAGCCGAGCAGCTCGGCGATTTCCAGCACGGCCTCCTGTGCGCCGGCGCGATCGACGCCGCTACCGGCGATCAGCACCGGTCGCTGGGCGGCGGCGAGCAGTGCGGCGGCCTCGTCGAGTTGGCGGTCCGACGGCTGCGGCACGCCGGCACGGTAGGCGGCGGGCGGCCACACGGGCGCGGTCTGCGGGTCGCCGGTCTCATACAGGATCGGTGCCGGTAGCTCGACATGCACCGGACCCGGACGGCCGTTGTGCATCTCACGAAACGCCAGCCGCAGCACCTCGGGAATCCGGGCCCACTCGAAAACCGGGCCACCCCATTTGACCGCCGGCCGGAAAAGGTCGAGCTGGTCCTGGCCCTGGAACGTCGAGGGCGGCGACGGGTAGACGATCCCGAGCCGGTGCTGGGAGGTGATCGCCAGCACCGGAACACCCTCGTGCAGCGCCGTGACGACCCCAGGTAGCAGGTTGGCCGAACCAGGCCCGGGATTGCCGAGCACCGCGGCGACCTTGCCCGTCGTCTTGTAGAGCCCCTCGGCCATGTGCACGCCGGCGGCCTCGTGGCGCACCGGAACCATCCGAATACCGTGCGAATCCAGCTGGGCCAGCAGCGGATCAGCCTCTGGCGACGGAAGTCCGAACAAAAACTCGATACCCTCCGCCGCAAGCGCGCGGGCGAACAACTCGCCGCCGGTGATCTCGGTCATCTGCAACCTCCGATTCAGGGTGTTTCTTCAACTGCCACTATGTGGCGAGACCCGGCGAAATACTTGACATCGCGGGACAAATTCTTAACAAGTTAGGACACCTTGGTGCGGCGGGACGATGCGCGCTTGGGGTGCGCCGGCTGTCTTCCCGCCGCTTCCTTCAGCTCTTGGTAGGCCTGCTGCGTGTGGTGCGCGAGCGCCGGTAGGTCGTCGAGGGCGGCGGCGTTGGCGACGAACCCGAAGTCCATGCTGTCGTGGTAGGACGCCAGCGTGGCGTTGAGCCCGATCGAGGCGGCGAGCGCGGAGACTGGGTAGACGCCAAGCAGGCGTGCGCCGTTGAGGTATCGAGGCTCCTTGGCGCCCGCCACGTTGGAAATGACGAGGTTGCACGCCGGGTGCCCGACGCGATCTAAGTGCGTGGAGGCCCCCAGGCCCGCGAGCGCGACGAGTCCGACCGCATAGGTCATTGCCGCCTGGTTGGACATCCCGACGAGTTCTTTCTTGGCGGCGGCGATGGAGTTCACCACCTGGTGGATCCGCTCGGGCATGTCTGCGGCCGGTTCGCCGAGTCGTACGAACATCGCTGAGACTCGGGTGCCGATCGCCGTGTCGTCCTCGGCACGCAGCGACACCGGACACATCGCGATGAACGGGTGCGCGAACGCCCGGCCGGTCTCGCGCAGGTAGTCATGCAACCCGGCGTCGACAACGGTGGCCGCCACGTCGTTGAGGGTCGCCCCGAAGTGCCGACCGACCTCACGCATCTCCTCGATCG
>JAFAID010000416.1 GCA_019236925.1 Mycobacterium sp.
CGGGCGGCCCATTCTGGTCAAGCACCTTGGGCCCGATGTGCTGTCCCGGTGCCCGCCGCGCCTGGCTTGTACCGTTGCACTCCGACCGACAGGTAGCACGACACCAGTGCCCGATCCCTGTTACTGCGAAGAGCCCTGAAGAGATGCTCAATTGCCTCGTCCGGAATTGACCGGGGCAGCTGTTTGGGCACTTTCTGCCGGTAGCGGGCGCGTCGGCTGATCGTGCTCGGCTGCATGGGATTACGGTGGGCGTTGATACGTCCGCCGCCGACGCCGACTTGATGGGGGACCGGATTCACCATCGGGCCAAGATCCGCGTCGATCGCGAAAGCGTAGAACGACGACAACACCGTCATTATGTGGAATCTGATTTGTCAAGTCGGTGCCCTATTTGCGCTGGTTGACCGCGACGATCGGCAGCAGGCTGGCGGTCGCGGGTACACCAATCTCACGCGGGGTTGCGCCGTCGGGTGCGGGGACGTCGATTAGGCGTTCCAACAGGCGGTCGAGGGCTGCCTGTCCCTCGTCGACCGCGGCCTGTTCGTCCTCGGTGAGCGGGACACTGGCGAGCATGCGCTGGAGATTCTGCTTGGCCTCCAGCAGTTGTGCCTTACTGGAATCTTTCGGAGTGTAGAAATCACAGCGGGCGCAGGCCATTCGGTGGGGGCACTGCTCAAAGAATGTGTAGGTGCAGTAGCCGTGTCCGAGGTCGTAGTACTGCCAGGGCTCGCCGTTGGCGGCCTCACCGGAGCTGACGGCGTCGCGGTCGACGAGGACCTCGATGGTGCGAACGTTGCGGGCGAAGTATCCGGCGTCGTTGTAGGCCTTGGCCAGGGTGTTCGGGGTGATCTTGGCGTAGTGCTGGGTCGACGCTGGGGAGCTGTGGCCAAGCCAGGCTTGCAGCTCGAACAGAGTCATCGGCTCCTTGGCGTTGTAGAGCTGGCTGGCGATGGTGGATCGGGCCCGGTGGCTGGTGATGTTGCCGCGGACGTCAGCGGTCGGCACGCCCACCTTGGCGCAGAGCGCCGGGATGATGCGAATGTTCAAGTACTGCCGGCCAATTCCCTGCGCCCGGTAGGAGAATAACAGGCGCACCCGTTCGCCGGTCTTGCGGTCCAGGACGGCGGGTTGGGGTGGCCGCACGGCCTCCCAGGCAGCGATAGCATGGCCCACGATCGGGTCGACCGGCTTGGTAAAGGCGGTCCCGGTCTTGTGCACGGGAACGTCCAACAGGCAGACCGCGTCCCTGTCGAATGTCTCGTCGGTGTCGCCAGGAAGGTCGAGGTCCTCGCGCTGCCACCGGATGCAACCGACCCGTAGCCGGACGATCTCGTCGCTGCGCAGACCGCCGAACAGCCAGGTCAGCGCCAATGCCCTGAGCAGCTCAATGGGGTGCTTGCGGCCGACCGGGTTGGCGTAGACGTCGCCGTGTTCGAGGTTGAGCCCGGCCCACAGCAGCTTGGCCCAGACATCGTCGGCTATCACGCGTGGATTCGGGCCGATGAGAGCACGAATGCTGCGCGGGGTTCCCAGCGCCCGCGCCGGGTCGAACCGGCGGGGAATCCAGCCCCACTCCTGGCAGTCCCGGAAGAACTGGCGAGCACCGGCAAGCAGGCCGCTCTTCGTTCGCGGCATCAGCCGTTCACCAATGCGGTCAAGCAAGGACTCGTCATTTTGCGTGTAGTCGCCGATGCACAGACGGTCAACGGCGGCGACCCAGGCAGCACACAATTCTCGGGTCCACTGGCTGGGCTCCCGAATATCGGGATGCTCGGCGGCCAACCACCGCCCCATCCTCAACATCTGGTTGCGCCGCCCCTTTCTGCCGGACACCGGCAGTGGTGAGGTGTCATACCATCGCTGCACCCAGTCGGCCCAGACCCGATCCACCCCCTCCGCCGGCGCAAGCGCCAACCGCGCTGGCGGCCGCGGAGCACCCACATGCCCGAGCGCCGCCAGCGCCCGATGGAGGCTGTGAACGTTCTGGCGCAGCGAGTACGGAATCGACATGTTCGCCCGCAACCCATCGAGCGCATCCTCGGACAGATCGGCCAGCAACGGACTCCGGTTGATCAGCAGCGCGTGACAGACCAGGCTCGCCGTCCGGACGGTGACCTGCGGGGACCGCTGACCCCAGCCATGCAGCACCGACGTGACCTGGTCCACTGCCTGTTCGACAGCAGCACGACCGAACACTTTTCGCGCGACCGCCCCGCGGCCGACATTGCCCAGACGGTGCAAGTCGGTGAACCCGAACAGGTATGCCAAAGCGATTGCGTAAGACCGCGCTGACGTGCGCGCCCACCGCGGATATGTTTTCAGGTAAACGTTTCCGCTGGCTCCCAGGATGCCCGTCCACGTCGCCGCATCCCAGGCCCAGAAACTGGCCCTATGGGTCGCACAGCCCCGTAGTAGCACTGCGACCGCGTCCCTGGCCGATCGGCGGTGGAACCAATCATCAGCCACCTCAAGGCTTTCCACGGCGCAGACCAGCGGAACTATCAGGCGATGCAGCGCTTGCCACTGCGGGTGCCCAGGATCCTGCCATCGCTCAGGCCAAAAACGCACACCCCAGCCGAGGATCTCGAGCCCGGCCTGCTCGGCGCCCGACAGGGCTGCAGAGCGGTCATACTTCGCGGCACGGACCGGCCAGGACCACCCGGGGGCCGCGGACGTCACCGAGACGGCCGCCGAAGACGGTGCCGTCACGGCTGGATCGCCGCCGATTCCTCGCCGAGCCGGGCCAGCGTTCTAACCCGCCAGCCGTGGATCTGCTCCATGCCCCGGCTGAGCTTATCGGCCAAATCACGCCCGGACAGGTGGATGTAGGCGAGCGTGGAGTCAGTTGAGCGGTGGCCGGCGAATGTCGCGATCGCATGCAGTTCCCAGCCCATGCGCGCCAGGTCGGTCAAGCACAGATGCCGGGTGGTGTGAGTGGAAAACTGCGGCAACTCAGCGGCCAACGCCAGCCGCCTCACGACCTTCGACCAGGTCCACAGACTCAGCGGCTCCGCCCTGTTACGACGCGACTCCGACAGGAACAATGGCCCCCGAGCGCGGCTCATCGCCGCTCGGTGAGCCAGATAGCCCGCCAACAAGACCCCGGTCGTCGCGGAGTACGGCACCACCCGCTCCAGCCGGTTCTTCGTCGTTTCCGCCCTGATCCGCAACATCCGGCGGGCCGGATCGAGATCGTCGGTGCGCAGCGAGCACAGCTCCTCCCTCCGCAGCGCCGCGTCATAGGCCAGCGCCAGCATCACCCGGTTGCGGACCGGCTCCTCGGCAGCCACCGCCAACAGCTCCAGCCACTGCGGCTCAGTCGGGATCCACGGCAGCTTGTTCCACCGCGGAATCAGACCACGCTGATAGCCGCCGCCACGATTGCGTGACGAATAACGGCCCCGCCCAACCGGATTGGAGTCACGGACGCCCTCCTCGACCAGGAAGTCGTAAAACAGCCGTACGGGAACCATTCGCTGCTGCAGAGTGGCATTCGCCAAACCGGCGCCCGAATCGATCGACACCACGTTCGCGCCCCGGCGGCTCGGTCGCTCCGTCAATTCACGCACATAAGCGGCGATATGCGCCCGGTTCGCGACTACCGGATCGACGCCGGCCCGGTCGCACATGAGCAGGTATTCGGCCAGTCCGCGGGCATAGGCGTCGATCGTGCGGGACGCCCGCCCGAGATCGGTCCACACCCGCAACCATTCCGCTGCTCGCTCGTGCCGGCCCAGGACCGGCCACTTGTCTTGCACTACCGCGCTGCCGCCCAACCCATCTCCTTAGTTCGTGGCCCTTGCCATGGGCACATGATCTCTGACCCACGGTGAGATTCCACGTAACTAATAGGTTGTGATTAATGGTTGACGGTGCGTAGCCGTCATCCGCATACCGTTTACCCGTGACGGGGTTGACGGATCCGGGAATGTGTTTTGTCGGCGTTTGGCGGCGACGTTTCGGCGCCTGCTTCATCCACAGAACGTAATCACGAACATCAGACCGAATCACCGAACACCAATCGCGATCTACATGCCATAAGAAACGAAACCAGCGAAGCAGACCACCCGCATAAGACTTTCCGCTCGTGATGCCATTATCACGTACCGCGAAATCGAGAAGAAATTCATAGC
>JAFAID010000045.1 GCA_019236925.1 Mycobacterium sp.
GAAGATGCGCTCTACTGGACCGGCGACACCGCGCCGATGCTCGACGAGATCGAGGAGTTCGTCACCGGCGTGCGAGGCAGCTTCGGCGCTGAGCGGGTGCTCACCACGATCATGTTCACCGACATTGTCGGCTCGACGCAACGCGCCGCGGTGCTTGGCGACGGACGGTGGCGGGACCTGCTGGACAGCCACGACACCATCGTGCGCCACGAACTCGAACGGTTCGGCGGTTTCGAGGTGAACACCGCCGGTGACGGATTCGTCGCGTCGTTCCCCAGCCCGAGCGCCGCGATCGCGTGCGCCGACTCCCTTGTCGACGCGATCCGGGTGCTGGGCATCGAGATTCGGGTGGGCATTCACGCCGGCGAGGTCGAAGTGCGCGGTGACGACGTCGCCGGGATGGCCGTGCACATCGGCGCGCGGGTCGCAGCGCTGGCCGGGCCGAGCGAGGTGCTGGTGTCGTCGACGGTGCGTGACATCGTCACCGGCTCGCGGCACCGGTTCGCCGATCGCGGCGAGCACGACCTGAAAGGCGTGCCAGGCCAATGGCGGCTGTGCGCTCTCGAGCGAGCGCTCGCGCCCGTCAAGCAGTAGCACCGCAGGCGCGCGGCAATTCAGCATAGGCTTCGGGCCGAAGCGGTAATTACCTGTACGGCTTGGTATTTGCTCAAGGAAACTCACATGGTCGACCTCGACGCCACATTGACTCCCGCCTTACGCCGAGCGTTGGAGCTGTTAGCCGATCCGCCCACGACCCCGGATGCCAGCGAGGGTTACCTCGATCTGCTGGGCACGTCATCGGTCGGCGGCAGCGCTTTACCGAAGAACGCCGGTGCCATCCAGTGGATGTGGGCCTCGCCGATTGTCGCGATGATTTATGACAACACCCAAACGGTGCTTCGCAAGCTGCTCACCGCACTTCAGCCGCCAGTCGAGTGGTTGAACATCCCGGAGGGCGGGATCGTCCTGGACGTCGGCTGCGGCCCCGCTAGCATCACCGCGTCCCTGGCCTGCGCTGTGGGACCGAGCGGACTGGTGTTGGGGATCGACCGCTCCGAGGCGATGCTGGCACGTGCGGTCCACGCGGAATCTGGGCCACAAATCGCCTTCCTGCACGCGGATGCGCAACGGCTTCCGCTGCGCGACCGTACGGTCGATGCCGTCGTCTCTGTGGCCGTGCTGCAGTTGGTACCGGATCCGGCGATTGCGCTGGCGGAGATGGCGCGGGTGCTACGCCCGGGCGGGCGACTTGCCGTGATGGTCCCCACCGCCGGACGCGCAGCTCGGATCTGGCGCAGGCTGTGGAACGCCGGGCCGCACATGTTCGACCGAGACGAACTCGGCGACATCCTGGAAGACCACGGCTTCGCCATCGTGCGGACCACGAATTTCGGGCCTCTTCAGTGGGTCCGCGCTCAGCGCTAGCTTCGGCGATCGCGTGTGCAGCTACGGACAGGTATCGCGTGGGAGATGACACCGATGCCGCCGCCAACGATGGGCCAGACCGGCCAGAAGTACCAGGCGGCCACGGTGATCGCGAGCGTCAGCCAGATGCCGATCATCAGCAGTGACGCCGCCAGGTAAGCGGTGAGATGTATTTGTACGCCGCGGCGCGCGGCCGCGACCCTGGCAGCCCGGCGTCGGGGGTCGCTCCGGGCGATCCGCCGAACAGGAAGGTCGCTAAGCGGCTGATTCAACGCACCGGTGGTCTGGGCCTCTAGGGCCTGGTCAAGCCGGCTCTCGTATTCGGGTATCGACAGATATCCCTGAGCGAACGCTTGACCGAGGCGGGTGATGACCATCTCGCGTTCACGGTCGCCGACCCGGAGGCCGGGATCGTGGTAGGCGGGGTCGTGCGCTCGTTGCGCCGGTAGGAGTGTGATCGTGGTATTCATCTGTTACTCCTGGGGGACGGATTGCTGCTGTGGTTGGTCAGCTGACGATCGGCTCGGCTAGTGCTTCCTGGATGCCCCGGGCGGCAGCGGTTTTCAGTGATTCGGCCACGAGCTGCGAGTCTTCGTTGGCGTCGATGTCAACCACCTTTCCCCAGCGCAAGCGCACGATGTGCACGCCGTGGTTCTCATACGGCGCGCCGTCGGGCAGGGTTTGCGTGCCGATCCAGCGGATGATGACGGTGGTGTCCTGCGGCCAGCCTTTTACCCAGACATCACGCACGGTCAGCTTCAACGCGGGGCCCAGCCGGCCCAGACGCTCAAACCAGCGGCCGAGTGCGTCGCGGTCGTGACGCTCACCGCCGAGTGCGTGCTGCCCGGCGAAGCGGTGATGGATGTCGTCGGCGCAGTCCTTGAGAATGGCGCCGTAGTCATGCGCATTGACGCGCTCGAAGTTCTTGGTCGCGATCCGCTTGACGATCGTGTGGTACATCGTGGTGTCCCTTCTGCCTGTGTTTGACAGTGTCAAACATCTGCAAGAAGCATGTCAGAGCTGTTTGACACTGTCAAGGGAAATCGGCGAGAATGTGCACATGGCACCTGCCACCCGCCCTCAAGTACGCGAGGCTCTGCTGGCCGCCGCACGCGCAGAACTAGTCGAGCACGGTCGCGCCGCGATCAGCCTGCGAGCCGTCGCCCGACGCGCCGGCCTTTCGCACGCCTCACCCAAATACCACTTCGGGGACCGGTCCGGGTTGCTCACCGCCATCGCCGCAGAAGGGTTTCATGCGCTGGCGCGTCAGCTGTCCGAAGTACACGAACCAGACGCTCAGCGCCAACTTGCGGCCCTGGGGCGCGCCTATATTGACTTCGGCCTGTCTCACCGGGCCCTTTTTGAATTGATGTTTGCGCCCAGCGAATTGCACGCCAGCGACCCGCAACTCGTTGCGGCACAAAAGCAGGCCATCGGCGCGTTGACGACCGCGGTGAGCCGGCTAGCCGGAGACGATCCGACGCCATCAGGCACCCCAAAGCTGGCGCTGATCAGCTGGGCGTTCGTCCACGGCCTGGTGGTACTTGCCCGCGACGGCGCCCTGAAGGCAGCGGCCACACCACAAGCCATCAACCCCGCCGAACTCGCCCACACCCTCACCGACCTGTTCACCCATTACGTCAGTGACGACCTCGCCGGCGCGAAGACCAACCGCGCCACGAAAACTATTGGCGGCGTGGGGGCACAAAGCCGACATGGTGAGCAGCGCCACGATGACTTCACAGCCGGGTCATAACTTGCCCCGATACGCTCGGCAGCATGCCACCGCGACTGAACCTGTTCACTAATCGCGAGCGCGCCAACTCATTTGGTGGCGCGGCACACAACTACGACACCTATCGTCCGCGCTACCCCGAGCAGCTGATCGACGACGTGTTGGCGCCTGGTGCTCACCGGGTGCTTGATGTGGGCGCCGGCACCGGGATCGCTTCGATGCAGCTCATCGAGCGAGGCGCCGACGTCCTTGCGGTCGAGCCCGACACCCGGATGGCTGCCGTCGCCCAAGCCAAGGGCATCCCGGTCGAGAACGCGACATTTGAGCAATGGGAGCCCGCGGGGCGTCGATTTGACCGGGTTGTGTTCGCCGCGTCGTTCCATTGGGTCGATCCGGCGCTGGCGCTGCCGAAAATTCACGAAATCCTCGGCGACAGCGGAAAGCTGGCGCTGATATGGAACCGACTGCGGCCGACGCGACCCACGCGCGCCGAATTCGAGTCGATCCACCGGGATTACATGGACGTGGACACCCACCGGGGCGACGGCAACCCCGACGAGATCGCAAACCTGCTCACCGCAGCGGGGTTCACCGTCAGCCAGCGGCGCTACCCGCATGACCTGCACTACTCCGCGCAACAATGGGTCGACATCGCATTCACGTTCTCCCGCCAACTGATCCTGCCCGCAGAGAAGGCGACCGAGCTGCGTGCGAGGCTGGCCGAACGAATCGGCCCCGCGGGCGTATCGGTCGGTGGAGATGCTGTCGCTATCCTCTGCACCCCCTTATAGCCGGGCGGTTATACGGCCGACTATACGGAAAACTTTGTCCCGGTTTCCTTTTCGCCGAACTCCCACACCCTCGCGGCGGCCTCGTAGTCGCACGCCACAGTGGACCGGCCGATCAGCACCGGGCTGCCCTTCAGACCGAGCCGGCCGTCGACACCTACATAGCTGCCGGGCGGAATCGGCTCGCTGATGCAATACAGCGTTGGCGCGGCGCCTTCTTCGATGTCGTTGCCGAACCTGTTCGCCAACGCCTCGACCACGCGATGAAAGCTCGCCATCACTCTCGTGTCGGACACGTTGGAAAGATTCGACGACACCCAGCCTGGGTGGGTGAGCTGGGTTGTGACCCGCGACCCCGCTTCCCGCAACCGTCGGTCGAGTTCGAGACCCCAGAGCATCACCGCCAGTTTGGAACGCGCGTATGCCGGATACGCCGCCCACTTGTGCGAGCGCAGATGCATGTCGTCGAGGAGCAGCGTCGCCGATTTGTGGGCGTCGGATCCGACGTTGATGATCTGTGAGCGCACCCGCCCGAACAGCAGGTTCGTCAACGCAAACGGGCCCAAAAAGTTTGTGCCTATTGTCAATTCAAAGCCATCCACGGTGTCGGTGCGGTGCTGGACGACTGCCCCGGCGTTGTTGATCAGAATGTCGACGTCACCGTCGAGCTGGTCGGGGAATGCGCGCACCGACGAGAGGTCGGCGAGATCAAGTTTGGCGATCGATGTCGAGCCGCCGATTTCGGCGGCTCGCTGTGCGCCCAGGCCGGTGTTGCGGACGGCGAGGATCACGTGTGCACCGGCGCGCGCGAGAAGGCGCGCAGTGCCAAGGCCCACCCCGTTGGTTGCCCCGGTCACGATGATGCGTTTGCCGGTCAAGTTTCCGAGCCGGCTCGGCGACCACGCTGTCGTCACGGTGTTTCTCCTTCGTCAAGCCGAGGCTAGCGCTGCAGCAGCACAAATCACCGGGCGGCCGGAAAAAGCTCCCGCAGAGCGTCGGGGATGGGCGCCACCGCATCGGCTCCGCTGATCGCCACCTGTAGGAGATAGCCGGGCAGCACGCACATCAGCATCTTGGCCAGCACGTCAGGAGCAAGCTTGGTACCGGTGGCCGAACTCGCGCGTGCGGTCTCGGCGAGTGCCGCACCGGCCTGATCAAACGATTCCCGCAACCGCTCGGCCAGGGCCGGATTGCGTAGGGCTTCCGACCACACCACGAGTGCGATCGCGGCGAACCCGTCGTCGGCGTGGCGCGAGCTCGCGAACTCCAGCGCCGCGGCCAGTGCCGCGCCAAGGTCGGCGCCGTGTGCAACCGACTCCCGCACGATCGCGACGATCTCGTCGAGATTCTCCTCGGCGATGGCGACGATCATCGCGTCCTTGCTGGCGAAGTAGCGGTAGACCGCGCCGGACGACATGCCGGCCTCACGAACCAGATCCTGCATGGATGTTTGGTGGAACCCGTCGCGGACAAAACAGCGTCGGGCCGCGGCAAGGATGTGGGCACGCCGCTCGTCGCGGTACTGCGCTGAGACCTTCGGCACTACCGGAGGCTATCAAAAAAACACGAACGTTCGCTATTGACAACACCGGGGTCTGGCGGCAAGCTGGCAAATATAAAACGCGAACGTTCATTCTTGGAAGGGAGCGCAACATGTCCGACTCATCCGACTTCGGCACCTTCGGTCGCTTCACGGAGACCCCGGTCCACCGCATGCCTCAGGAAATGAAAGCCGCATATGACTTCACCCGCGAGCTGCGCGGCCTGGTCCCGGGCCCCCACAAGATCTGGCTGGCCAACCCCCGGCTGTCCCGGACCATCGTGCCCACCGGCGCCTACTACCAAACCGACTCGACCTTGACCAAGGCGGAGATCGAGATCGTTACCAACCTCACCACCGGCCGCTGGGCCGCGCCGTACGCCAACTACGAGCACGAAAAGATCGCCGTCAAACAAGGCGGCCTTGCCCCCGAGACGGTCGAGGCGTTGATTGGCGGCCGTCTGGTTTCGTTCGACGATCCGCGTCAGCAGGTCGTGTACGAACTCGCCGACACCCTCGTCACCCCGCGCTTCGTGCCGCTGGGACTGTACCGCCGCGCCAAGGAGCTGCTCGGCGACGCCGGAATCGTCGACGTCACCGTCCTCATCGGGTGGTTCACCGCGGTGTCAATGACGCTGGCGGCCTTCGATGTTCCCGCCAACGCGGAAGGACTGGACCAGTGAGCGACTTGGGTGGGCGGCTGCCACTCCTCGCCGCCGACGCGCTGGATGCCGAACAGCGGGAACTCTTCGATTACCTGCAGACCAGGGTGGTGCCCTGGGCCGACGCCGCGGGCTTTCGCAGCACGACCGGCGACGGCAAGTTCATCGGTCCGTTCAACGCCGCCCTGCGCAGCCCGACGGTGGCCGGCGCCTTCCTCCAGTTGCAAGCGAGCGAAGAGCGCCACACGTCGTTGTCCGACCGCGTGCGTCAGGTCGTGATTCTCGCCGTCGGCGCGGCCTGGGCCGCCGACTACGAGATCTACGCGCATTCCGCGGTCGCCAGTCACTGCGGAATCCTCGACGAAGTCGTTCGCTCGCTTGCCGACGGTGCTCTTCCCGACACGCTCGGCGACGACGAGAAAGTCGCTTACCGCTTCACCCAGCAACTGTCGACGTCGCACCGCGTCGACGACGCCACCTTTATCGAAGCCCGAAAAGCATTTGGGGATCGCGGAATTGCCGACATGCTCATACTCGCCGGCACTTACTACACGATCTGCGCTCTCCTCAACGCCTTTGACGTTCCCGCCCCAACTGACAGCCCCAACTGAAAAGGAGTAACTCTCATGCCGATGCCCCCCGTCCCCGCGGTCACTTTGACGCCGGTCGCCTACTTTCCGGAGAAGTACTTCCTCGAGAATCTGGCCGTCCGGGCTGACGGCTCGGTGCTGATCACCGCGGTGCTGCAAAAGGAGCTGTGGTGTGTGCCCGGCCCCGAGCCGCACGCAGAAGTCGGCCCGGTTCTGGTGCACACCTTCGAATACATGGTCTCCGGCATTGCCGAGGTCGAACCCGACGTTTTCGTCATCTGTGTTTGCGACGCCTACGAGAGCCAGAAATCGTATTTGGTCCGCCTTAATCTAGCTGGCTGGACGCCCGGCGACCCGGTGTCGCCGGAGACCATCTACACCTTCGGCGAGCGAGCGTGCGGACTCAACGGCAGCTGTCTGATCGCGCCTGGGGTGATGCTGGTCGCCGACAGTTTCGCCGGTTTGATCTGGCGAATCGACCTGGGGCCGAACGCTCGAAGCGCGACGGCGCGAATCTGGCTGGCCCACGACACGATGGCGATGGACCCCGACAGCGGCGTCGCGTGGCCGCCGCAGCCCGGCATCAACGGCGTGCGATTCGGCGCGCAGAGCGGATACCTGTACTACACCTCCACCGCGCAAAAGGTTTTCATGCGCGTCGCAGTCGACCCGAAGACGCTGGAACCCGCCGGCACCGCCGAGTTCGTCGCCGCGATCGACAACGGGGACGACTTCTGCGTCGATGAGGACGCCGGATTCGCTTACGTCACCCGGCATCGTGCCAATACCGTCGACCGGGTGCCGCTTGCGCCGCGGCACGGTAGCGAAGTCCGCCACATCGCCGGAGACCCGTTTGACGCAGTCCTGGTCGGCCCGTCCAGCGCCGCCTGGCGCCGCCGCCCCGGTGGCCGCGGCCGGGTGGCCTACGTCACGACCGACGGCGGCACCACGGCCCCGCCCGATGGGACCGTGCGCAAAGCCGCGCTACTGCGTCTCGAACTGGAAGCGTCTGACGGCCCGGCGTAGGCTGCCAACGGAACCGAGCCGTCGAAAAATTGCGGCGTCGGCTTCGTAAACGCCTGTAGAACTTGACATTTCATCGAGGAGTGGCGCGAATGACCCGTGCCGGCGACGATGCAGAACGAAGTGATGAGGAGGAGTGGCACAAAATGACCACTGTTGACACAACGTTGTCTCCTGCCCTGGAGCGGGCGCTGGCCCTGCTCGTCGATCCACCGTCCGAACCGGATGCGAGCAAGGGTTATCTCGACCTGCTGGGCAGTTCAGCAGTCGACGACGAGGGCCCGGCCAGGAACAAGGGTCCCATCCAGGCGGTGTGGGCCACGTCGATCGGATCGATGCTGTACGACAACGCGCAGGCCATATCGCGCAGGTTCCTGTCCTCCCTGCAACACCCGCTCGAGTGGTTGAACATCCCGCAGGGCGGCATCGCCTTGGATGTCGGCTCGGGTCCGGGTTCCGTCACCGCGTCGCTGGCTCACGCCGCGGGACCTGACGGGCTCGCGTTGGGCGTCGACATTTCCGAGCCGATGCTGGCGCGCGCGGTGCGTGCTGAGGCCGGCCCACAGGTCGGCTTCTTGCGGGCCGATGCGCAACGTCTCCCGTTGCGCGACCAGACTGTCGATGCCGTCGTCTCGATCGCCGTACTGCAGCTGATACCAGACCCGTTGGCAGCGCTGTCCGAGATCGTCCGGGTGCTGCGACCGGGCGGCCGACTGGCGGTGATGGTGCCCGTTGTCCGGGGAGCTCCGGAGCTCTGGCGGAAGCTGCCCAACGGCGGGGCTTACGTATTCGGCGAGGACGAAATCGGCGACTTTCTGGAGGACCACGGCTTTGTCAGCGTGCGGACCAAGACCATCGGCACTTTCCAGTGGGTGCGGGGCAAACACGGCTGACATCGCCGCATGCCTCGGATGGCCAGGGGTCGTCAGGTCTCACTACGGTAGTGGGTGGTTTTCCCGCACTCCGCCGTACATGCCCCATCGGACGATCAGCGGCATCACCACGCGTTCGACCGACCACGACGGGAAGCGCAACGCATGGCCGGTGGGGAAGAACACCTCCAGCCCGTTCGGCTGTATCCCCAATAGCGAACCCCACCTGCGCCCCGGCGCCCGGTAGCTGCGCAGCCGCCGACCTGAGAGCTCGGCGCGAATATTCTTGGCCACCAAGGCGTCCCCACGGTTGCGGGCGGAGCTGCGCAGCGGATCGGTGGCCGCGACGTCGCCGATCGCGAACACCCCTGGCTGACCGGGCACCCGCAGCTCGGGCGTGACACGCACGAAGCCGTGTTCGTCGAGCAGCTCTGCGGGCAGCCAGTCGGTGTTGGGCTGCACCCGCCCGATCGCCCACAGCACGGCGTCGGCCGATGCCGCGGGTTGGCCCGTGCTCCACTGAACCGGCTCGCTGGTGATCTGATCGTCGACGAACCCGTTGGCGAGCGCGGCGCGGTGCCCCGGGTGAAGGCCGACGCCGAGGTCGGTGAGCCGGGCTCGAATGCGCTGCCAAATCCGCGGGTGGTAGGCGCCCAGGGCCCGCTCTCCGGGGAAGTAGAGATCGATCTGCTTGTCCGGCCAGGTGGTTGCCATGTTGGCCGCGCTGCTGACCGCTGCCGCGCCGCCGCCCACGACGATCACTGATCGCGCGGCGGACATGCGGTCGTGTGCAGCGCGGAGATCGGCGCCGATTTCGGCGGCCGACTGGACGGTCCCGCGGCGCCAGAAGCCATTGCTGACTCCGGTGCAGATGACCAGCGCGTCGTACTCCTCGGTGAATGTCCCGCCGTCGCGTCGACCGGCGACGGTTCGAGCGGCCAGGTCGAGTCCGGTCAGCGTGCCTTGAATGATCCGCACCCGATCCAGCCGACGGAACCGGTCGAATGGGATCCAGTAGTCACGGGCCCAGTCGTTGGGGCGGGAGAGCCGCACACCGAGTTCCTGGCCGCTGACCAATGCGGGTTTGACCGAGATGCCGACGACGTCGGCGTGACGGGAGAGCCGAATCGCGGTCAGGACACCGACGTCCCCTAGCCCCGCGACGACGACGCGTTTGCGGCTCATGCCGGCAAACTGTAACACGTTCTAACTATGCACTGACCGCGCGTTGCCTTGACGCTTTCCGTCATCGGGATGCGGATTCTGATTAATCTCCTTCATTTTCGGGGTCCGTCGACCACCGGCTTCATGCTGACTTGTCGAAGGATCCGCGTGCTGCCCTGCGCGGCAGTCGCGATCCAGATTGCCGGTAGCCAATCCGCCGTAAAGCTCGGATAGTCGGCAAGAGCGAAGTACACTCCGGCGTGTGATGACCCCGTCAAATCCCTGGGGAAACGAACGTGGGCAACTATCGCATCAGTTTCAGCTGCGAAATCAGGTTCTTAGCCACCGGCAGGCGCGCCGACTGAGTCGGCGTTTCGCGCGGGTCGGTGTCAACACCCCGCCGGAGCGGCTTCGGCAGATGCTGGCAGGTGTGCCCTTTGCGGCCGGCGAGGTGGCGGACGTCAACTTCGCGTTCATTGCGACCCGGCTGCGACGCGAACAACTCAGCGCGAAGTTCAAGCGCCTGAAACGCCGGGGCGCGCGGTCACTCCTGTTTGTGGGCTTGGTTCTCGTCACGCTGAACTTTCTGTTCTGCATGGCCTACGCCTTGTTCAGCTTGACCCTCGAGGCCGCGCCGTTGTGAATCGCAGCGTCTGATCGATCGCTGCGAACTGTCGATTCTCCCGCGGTTCAGTCGTCATCTTGCCGACGGCATCGAAACCAGACAAATTGGAGAACACGATGGACACATCGCAACCGGTTATCTCGGCGATCGTGACGATCGGTATCCCGGTCACCAATCAGGACCGGGCGCTTGAGTTCTACACCGAGACGCTGGGCCTGCAGAAGCAGCTTGACGTGCCCCTTCCGCGGTTGGGCGGCCGGTGGATCACGATCGCCCCGCTCGGAGCGGGCACGACGATCGCCCTGCTACGGGCCCACGAGGGTGTTCCGGCCGGCGTCGAAACCGGTATCCGCCTGGCCAGCCCGGACGCCGGGGCCGCGCATCAGCGGTTGAGTGAGCGTGGCGTCGACGTCGGCGAGCTGCTGCGCTGGGACGGTGTTCCGCCGATGTTCGCCTTTCATGACCCCGACGGCAACGGCCTCAAGATCATCCAGCAGGCGTAGCGAAAACGACCGCGTCTCAATCGCCGGTATCAGGAAAGGTGGCAGCGGCGAGCTGCAGAATCTCGTCACGGTCCGCGGCCAGGATGAACCCCGACGCAACCGCCGACTCGAGCGCCGCAGTGAAGCGTTGCAGGTAGTCGGCAGCACCGCCCGGGTAGAGCCGGCGCACGGTAGCGATATCGAATAATTCGCCGGAGCCAAAGATCGACGACATCGTGGTTTCCTCGCTGCCGGCGCCGGACGTTCGGGCAATCGGCACGTCCACCCATGGCGTTCTGACGCCGCCGCGCGCGAGCCCGTTTGCGTCGAGCACGAGCTGAGGTGGGTCGGCGTGGCTTAGTTCAATGGGCATGGCACTGGGCGCCGGCCGGCCCGTGCGCACCCACTGGCACAGCTGCGATAGCGCCGCCTGCAGAACATAGTGGTGCTGCGGCGCGAAATTGATGCAGTGACCCAACTGCTGACCCATCAACATGTTTGTCGGCGCGTAGGCCGCGACGATATCGGTCAGCGGCGCATCGCCGCTGTCGATCGGCGCCACTTGAATCGTGTAGTTGTCGGCGTGAGCGGTGCCGGTAATCTCCCAAACCCGAAGCTGTTGGCTATCAGGCTGTCTGGCGCCGTAATAGCCCTCCCGCCGACCGCCGACGAGATCTGTTTCGGTGATGATGGTGACGAGTGGGACGCGCAGGTCGGGGCGAAATGCCACCGCGGGGGATGCGTTGCTCTCCAGCACGTCGAATATCGAACCGCCGTCCAGTGGCGCGGCGGGCCCGAACCGCGAATGCACCAAAAAGCCGTCGTAGACCTGGGCCAGCGGGTCGATGGCGTTGATATACGTCGTCAGGAACAGCGCCGATTGGGACTCACCCAGAGCGACAACGTGTTCGGCGCGCAGCTCACGCAGAACGCCGTTGCGTTGCCCCTCTCTGACGATTCGACCGGCCTGAGAAAAGATGTCGTAGGAGAACGCATCACCCGGATGGCACAGCGCCGCATACCGTTTCGGACCTTGGCTCTTCAGCGACATGTCCACGCCCATCAGGTTCACGCCGCCTTCAACGCCGACGCGTTGCGCCGACACCGCGACGTAGCCGTAGCCGGCGCGAACCATCTCGCGATGTGCCATCATCCAGACCGCAGGAGCATCGATGCCGCCGCTCACATTGAGCCACTCGACGAGCACTGTCCCGTTGAACTGGGCCCGATCCGCCGGCGTCAGCACCACCATCCGGGTGGTGAAGTCAGCGGAGTCTGAGGCTGTCACGCTCCACCGGCCGTCGGGGCCCAGTTCGGCCGCGGAACCGTAGGACGAGGCCGGTCCGGTGATGAAGAATTCCTCTGCGACGTAACCCAAGCTGGCTATGTCGAAGGCGCCCAACAGGAGTGCGGGCTTGCCCGGCACCGGCGTGACGGTTATCGGCACGCGGGCATCATAGCTGTGGCACAGTCGGTTCTAGCGTGATTGTCATCATCGGCGCAGGGATATGCGGGCTCGCGACCGCCTATGAGCTGTCGCGCCGCGGCGTCCAGGCAGTCGTGATCGAGCGCGGTGAGCCATTCGCCGAGCTGTCCGCGGGACTGGCACGGATCTTCCGCATCGCACATCGGCGTCGGCAGTTGTGCCGGCTTGCGATGCGGGCCCGCGACGGCTGGCAGCGCTGGGAGGCCGAATTCGGCGTGGGCCGGTTGCTTGGCTCGGAGGGCTTCATCACCGTCGCGGCGCCGGAGGATATTGCCGCGGCAATGACCCATGCCGGCGCCGGGTTCTCCAACATCGATCGCGCCGAGATCGCGGCGCGGATTCCCTTTCTGGCCGTGCCGTGGCAGAGCGGGGTCTTCGATCCGCTCGGCGGCAGCCTGCGCATCCGTCGTGCGCTCACCGCCTTGGCGGAACGGTCCGATATCCGGCGCGGCGATGTCGTGTCGGTCGACGACGACGGCGTGACGGCCCTGGCCGACGGCACCGTCGTGCGGGGCGACCGCGTGCTCATCTGCGCCGGTGTCCAGACACCGGCGTTGTTCGGCCCGCTCGACGTCGAGTTCGCTCCGCACACTCGCTTCACCTACGAGGGCGCCGACGCGGCCGGTGCCGCGTGTTTGGCGGCGCCCGAGAGCTACGGATTGCCCCTTGGCAGCACCGGGCGTTGGGCATTCGGACAGTATGTGCCGGACCCCGCGAGTGTCCGGGCGCTGTTCCCGTCGCTGTCGCCGGTGGCCCAAGTGGATTGCGCTACCGTGCACGCCCCGTGGCTCGATGCCGGCGGCGACGGCTGGAAGGTGGCGCGCCGCGGCCGTGTCGTCGGGTTCATCGGCAACAACCTGATGAAGTTCGGGCCGCTGCTCGGCGAGCTGCTCGCGCAGGCGGTGCTGAACGACGAGCTGCCCGCCGACCTGACGCTGAGTTAATTGTGTTGCGGCACCACCCGGCCGGGAATAACTTTTCCCGCGACGTCGTCGTGTTAGTTCGCGTGCAGAGCTTGGGGAGGATTTCCGTGGTCCGGTCGACTGAAGCAACCGGGCTGACCGGTCGACGGCCGTCGGCCCTGGTCACGGCGGACGGGCGCGGTGGGTCCGGTGTGAACGCTCGGTTCCGCGCCGTGTTGGCTGTGCTGTTCGCAACCGGATGGGTGGCCAACCACTTTGTCGGGTTGATGCCCGTGATCAGCACTCGCCAACACCTCAGCACCGCCACCATCGACGGGACTTTCGGAATCTATGCGCTGGGCTTGCTGCCCGGCCTGCTGATCGGCGGCCGCGCCTCCGATGCACTTGGGCGCCAGGCAGTGGCGCTAACGGGTTCGGCGACCGCTGTGGTTGGCACGGTCGCGATGCTCTTTTCGCAGCAAGCCGACGTATTGCTGGTGGGACGCTTCATCGTCGGAGTTGGTGTAGGTCTCGCGATGACCTCCGGCACCGCGTGGGCCTCCGACCTGAAGGGTTCCGCCGGTGCGGCCACCGCTGGTGCCGTGATGATCGCCGGTTTCGCCATCGGACCGTTCGCCGCGGGCCTGATCGCCGCGGCGGGAGAGCCCGGCATTCGGGTCTCGTTCGCGGTGGCTACCGCCATCGTCGTGGCCGCGATGGTCGTCACGATCGTGGCAGTGCAACGCACAGATGTGGCGGCACCCGCCGCCGCGCGTGACTCGGAACAGTCGACGCCATCTCGGCAGGGCAGCGCGCAAGCACTGAGTTGGGCCTTGCCGCTGGCACCGTGGGTGTTCGCCTCGGCGACACTGGGATTCGTCGCTATTCCCGCTCGGGTCCACACCGAACTAGCGGCACCGATGGCCGCAGGGATAGCCACGCTGATAGTCAACGGCTCGAGCGGGGTTATTCAAGTCATCGCCCGCGCGGATAAGTGGGGCCCGCGGGCCGGCACTGCCGGCGCAGTGCTGGCCGCGGTCGGATACGCATTCACCGCGTTAGCGCCGTCGACCATGACGGTGGCACTGAGCCTGCCGCTGCTGCTCGTTCTCGGGTGCGCGTCCGGTCTCTCGCTCCGGGAGGGCTTGATCGACCTGGAAGCCGCGGCACCACAACATGTGCGCGGTGCGCTGACCGGAATGTTTTATGCGTTGACGTACATCGGCTTTGGCTTACCGCTGTTACTGACCACGGTCGGGTCTGGCGTCTCGCAAGCGATTCTCGCGGTTATGGCGGCGCTGGCGTCGACGGCAGCAATCAGCCGGGCAATACGGCTCCGGCGAGATGCTCACCGGCAGAACTGATTTAGCCGCGCAGACTTATTACGCCGCGACCACTTTGGCGTGCCGCGCACCGGCAACCGGTATCGAGCCGTTGCCGACCACGCTCAGCCCACCCAGGCGCCGCCACGAACGGATAGCGTTGCGCGTGACTTCCAGTATCCGGGCGGCTCCAGCTTCCCCGTTCGCCAGCCGGTGTGCGCGCAGAGCGTTGCCGGTGACCGCATCCAAGGTGTCCCAGTCGTCGGTCTCAACCAGTGCGCTCGATTGGTATGCGGCGCGGATGGCATACAGTTCAGCGCCCTGTGACGTCTCACTGACCGCGCGAGCGGCGCGGGCAGCGCCGTCCCACTCGGTGACCGACGGCATGTCGCCCGGGGCGAACCTGCGATGCAGCTCGGCAAGGCCGGTGATCGCCTCGGCCGCTGCGTCGGCAGCGTATCTCACGACGCCCCACGGCGGACTGATCAGCAGTTTGGTCACCCAGATGTGCATGACGTCGTCAGCTACGTCCGCGGTTCCCACCGTCAGCCAACCGAGGTCGAGAACGGTGAGGCTATCTTCTGGCGACAAGTAGCCGTCGGGCCCGGCCAGCAAGTCGTTGCACAGCTGGACGAATGAGGCCAGCGGGCGGGCGGAAGTCGCCGGAAAATCGGTGATCTGTTCGTCGCCGTTGATGTATGAAATCGCATTCATGGCACACCCTTTGCCCGATCCGGGCTGGTGCGATCCCCGGGCCAGTCGCAGCGGGTGCGTGATGCGTTCGAGGTGCATTTGAGTTGCTTCCTAAAGGTTTTCGAGCGTGGCGGCCTACCGTCGGAGATGGCTATCTTATGACAAGTGCAGTCGTGAGGAGCCACGACACGACGGAAAGCGGTTCGCGTGGAAATGCGAAACCTATCGGAAACTTACAGCCCGTCCGAGAAATCGGCCGAGAGCCAGCGGTCCGCGCGGATGGTGAACAGCACGCTCTGGCCCTCGATGCTGCGGACGAACGCGCGTCCAAGTTCCTCGCCGAGGTAACGGATAGCGATGGCTTCCCGCACATCCACCGGTGTGGGGGTGGTGGTGTCGACGACGGTGCCCTCGACGACCACATATTGGTACGGCGGCTCCTCGTTCTGCGCGACCAGCGTCACCGCGCCGGCCCACTCGATCAGCTTGGCCTTACGAGACGCCGCGCCGGTGTTGACCCGGATGTTCCCGTCGGGGGTTACGTCATACCAAATAGGCACACTGGCCGGCGGACGGCCATCGCCGGCGGCCACAGACAGCACGGCGACATGCTTAGCGACGAGGAATTCTTGACGTTCGGTCGCAGAGAAGGCTTTCATACGCGGCTCAACGCACGCGACCTGGGAGGCTATTCCAACGCGAGGATCAGCTTGCCGGTGTTTTCTCCACGGAACAGCTTGAGCAGCGTAGCGGGAAAGTCACCGATGTCGCCGCGCTCGATCTGCTCATGTGATCGCAGTTCGCCGCTGTTGAGCCACTTCGCCAGCTGCGCAATGCCTTCCGGATAGCGATCCGCGTAGTCGAAGATGACAAAGCCGGTCATGGAAGCGCGTGCAACCAGCAATTGCATGTAGTTGGCCGGACCCCGCGGGGTGTCGTTGTACTGCGACATCGCACCGCAGAGCACGATCCGGGAACCGCCGGCGAGCCGGTTCAAGGCGGCCTCCAGGGTTGCACCGCCGACATTGTCGAAATAGACGTCAACACCGTCGGGTGCGTGGATTTTGAGCGCTGCGCGCAGGTCGGCGCTCTTGTAGTCGATCGCTGCGTCGAAACCGGCCTCCTCGACCAGCCACCGGCATTTCTCCTCACCGCCCGCGACACCGACAACTCGGCAGCCCTTGATCCGCGCGATCTGTCCCACGATGCTGCCCACCGATCCGGCCGCTCCGGATACCAGCACGGTTTGGCCCGGCTCCGGCCTGCCGATGTCGAGCAATCCGAAGTATGCGGTCAGACCGCTGATGCCGAGAACCCCCAGGTGCACGGTCGTCGGCGCCAAGGTGGTGTCGATTTTGTTGACGCCCGCGCCGTCGGACAGCGCATAGCGCTGGACCCCGAATATCCCGGACACCTCATCCCCGACGGCGAATTTCTGGTGGCGTGATTCAACGACGTGTCCGACGCCAAGCGCCCGCATCACCTCGCCGATTTCCACCGGCGGCACGTAGCTGCGGCCGGCGTTCATCCAGGTGCGCATCGCGGGGTCGATGGACAGGTAGTCGACCTTGACAACGAACTCACCCTCGGCCGCAACGGGTTTGGGCTCCTCGACGATCATCCAATCGATAGCCGTCGGCAACTCCAGGGGACGCGCGGCTAGCCGGCATTGCGTGTTTACCGTGTTCATGACGCCGTCTCCCGGGCTGCTGAGCTGATCCGACAACTGTCCGCGGCGCACCGAAGTGCAGCCCGACCGGCGGGGTCCTCCGCGGTTACCGGTATTACCGCGACGGTGTCTGCGCCGGCTTGCAGATAGGCCCGCAGCCGGGCAGCGACGTTTTCCGGAGTGCCGACCGCGGCCAGCTGCTCGGCCAATTCGAGGGGAATCGCCGCCGCCAACTCCGACCGGCGCGCGCCGCTGCGGGCACGCTCGACGAACTCGGCGAACCCGAGCTCGCTGAACATCTCGCCGTAGCCGGGTGGGGCCAGGTAGATCGCCAGCTGATTAGCCAACTGCCGCAACGCGGCGTCACCGGGTCGCACGGCAACCGGTACCCACACCGTCAGGTGCGGCGGTGTGCGACCCGCCGCGGCGGCATGGTGCTCTACCTGTTCGCGCACCTGCGAGACCCGCTGTGGCGACGCCAGATTGAGCACCATCTCGTCGGCGAGCCCGCACGCCAGCTGCGTGATCATCGGACCGAACGCGCCGACGCCGATGCTGGTGTGTGGCAGCGGGTGACGCAGCCGGAACCCGTGACTGCGGACGTAGCGTCCGTCATAGTCGGCCCGCTCGCCACGCAGAATCGGGCGCAGGCATTGGATGGTTTCGCGCATCCGCGCGGCACTGTGCGACCAATCCCGGTCGTGCCAGCCGGCCACGATGGACGGGCTGGACGCACCCAACGCGACGTCGATCTCACAGCCGGTGAGCAAGGCAACCGAACTCGCGCCCAACGCGATTGACGCCGGCGTTCGCACGCTGACCGGCAGCGGCCCGACTCTCAACCCCAACCCCGGGGTGCGTAGACCGACCGCGGTGGCCAACGCGAACGCGTCGAAGGTCGCCATCTCGCCAATCCACAGCCCGCTCAGCCCGGCCGCGCTGGCCGCGTCGGCGATTTCCAACGCCTCCGCGTCGGGTGCGTCCAGCCAGAATGGCAGCACCACTTCGATCGGCGCCCTCACAGCATTGCCGCCTCGGTGGGTTGGCCGAGCAGAATGCGGCCCGGCAGCTCGCGTGACGCCGCGTTCACCTGGAAGTGCGCGGTGGCCGTGAACGCGTCGCGGAACCGGCGCTGCAGTGGCGCGCCGTCGTAAATGGCGCTGCCCCCGGCGAGGTCATACATCGTGCGCACCACGTCGGCCGAGACGCGCACCCCGTGCGTGGCGGCCAGCCGTAACCGAGTACGCGCCTCCAACGGCACCGGAGGCTGGTGTTGACTCGCCTGCCACGCCACGTCGATGGCCTGGTAGTAACCCGCCCGCGCAGCCTCCAATGCCGACTCGGCCTCGGCGACCGCGGCCTGAATGGTAGATCGCTCGGCAAGGGTGCGACTGGCTGCGACGCCCTTTTTGGTGCTGGCGAGCTCGACGAAATTGTCGATCGCCGCGCGCGCGTTGCCCATTGCGGCCGCGGTGATACAGGCCGCAAAAAACCCGAACGGCGGGAATCGATACAACGGCCGGTCGATCACCGGGCCGTCGAATATCGAGACCACCCGCTCATCCGGGACGAACACCTCGTCGGCCACGGTGTCGTGACTGCCGGTGCCGCGCAGGCCGAGGGTGTGCCAGGTGTCCAGGATCTGTAGCTGCTCGGTGGACAACGCGACCACGACCGGGCGATCCTCGAGCACACAGCCGGCAAACAGCATGTCCGCGTGGGTGATGCCGCTGCAGAATGCCCAACGCCCCGACACCACGACGCCGCCGGGCACGCGGCGGGCCTTGCCGGTCGGCGCCCACACGCCCGCGGACACACCGCGTCCGTCGCCAAACAGCTCGTCGCGGCTGACCGGCGGCAGATAGGCGACCAGCAGGCTGGCGGTGATCGCGATCGAGACACACCAGCCGGCCGACGCGTCCCCGCGCGCCACTTCCTCTGCGCAGCGCAACGCCGTGCCGGCGGGCAGCTCCAGGGCGTCGACCTCCACCGGCGCACCGGCTCGCAGCAGACCCGAGTCTCGCAGCGCACCAACCAAGTCGGGCGGAAGTCGGCGGTCGGAGTCGATTTGATCTGCCATGCCACGTGCCAGCTCGGCGATCTCGCGGGCCCGTACCACGACGGGCACGGTGGCGACTTCGGTGTCCTGCATGCGGCCTCACTTTCCAAGACACGGTCGGTGGTTCAATTACCTTACCGCATGCGGTTCAGATTATGAACCGGTACATTATTGGAACCATGGACTACCCCGATCTGTCCCACCGCTTCCACGGTGAGTCGGTTGCCCGCACTCTAGAGGTTGTCGGCGAGCGATGGACACTGCTGATCCTGCGCGAGGCGTTCTTCGGGGTGCGTCGCTTCGGTCAACTGGCTCGCAACTTGCAGATACCTCGGCCCACGCTGTCGGCGCGCCTGCGCACTCTCGTCGAAAACGGGCTGCTGGAGAAGGTGGCCTACGCGCGGGATCCCGACCGTCACGAGTACCGGCTCACCGCCTCCGGCCGCGACCTGTTCGCGGCGATCGTGGTGCTGATGCAGTGGGGTGATCACCATCTCGCGCAGCCCAACGGTCCGCCAATCGTGCTGCGCCACCAACCGTGCGGCCACATCGCCGATCCGGTTCTGGTCTGCTCCCACTGCCGCAAGAAGATCACCGCACGCAACGTCACCCCCGAGCCCGGACCCGGCTTCCGCGCCGACGACGAACCAGCGCTGACCGGCGCGAAACGATCAAAGTCTTAGGCGACCCGGAAGACGGGGTATTGATCGACGATCCGGGCAAAGTCGTCCAGCGGCGCGCGGCCGTCGATCGGGAAAAACGGACGGGCTCCGGGTGCCAGCTCGAGGTACCGACGCAAGATCGCGGCGCGATTATCGGACAGGTCCTCCACTAAAGACACGCTTTCGGGCCCGCCACTGCGCAGCACCGCGCGGCCGCCGTCGGCACGCAGGTTTCGCACCCAGTTGGTCTTCTGGCCGAGCATGGCAACCAGATAGCGCTGACCCTGATAGTCGGCGACAATCACCGGGAACGAAATCATCCGGCCCGACTTGTGGCCGCGTACCTCAAGTGTGGCAGCTCGATTCGGCCCGATTCCGGCGGCAAACGCCAAGGCGCCCAATCGGTTTGTGACACGCGCTGACCATCTGGGTCGACCACCGCGATACTGCCATCTTTGGATTGCGCTTACAACGCCACGCAGCATGTCCTCACATTACTGCGGCCCGGGAACGGTCACATCTGCGCCCAAACGATTTTCGTCTGCAGGTAGGTGTCGATGCCCGCTTTGCCCGACTCGTAGCCCCAGCCGGATTGCTTGTACCCGCCGAACGGCATGGAGTGGTCGAATTGCATCTGGCAGTTCAGCCCCACCGTCCCGGCCTTCAGCCGCTTGGCCAGCCGGTGGGCACGGCCCAGATCTTTGGTCCACGCGGTGGCCGCCAGGCCGTAAGTGCTGTTGTTAGCCAACGCAATTGCTTCGTCGTCGTCGTCGAACGGCAGGATCGTCACCACCGGCCCGAAGATCTCCTCCTGGAACAGCCGGCTCGAATCGGGGTCGACGTTGGTGACCACAGTCGGGTGCACGAAGTAGCCCTTGCGGTCGAGGCGATGGCCGCCGGTGACGAGTTCCACGCCGTCGGACTTGCCCTGGTCGAGGTAACCGAGGACGCGAGTGAGCTGCTTTTGGCTGATCAGCGGACCGACCATGGCGCCCTCGTCTTTAGGGCCGCCTAGTTGCATGACGTTCGCCATGTTGGCGATGCCCTCGACGACCCGCTCGTAGACGCCGCGCTGGGCGAAGATCCGCGACCCGCACACACAGGCTTGGCCGGAGTGGATGAAGGTGCCGAACGACGCCATCGGGATGGCCAGGTCCAGGTCGGCATCGTCGTAGATCAGCACCGGCGACTTGCCGCCGAGTTCCAGGGTGATCTTGTTGAGGTTGCTGTCCGCGGCCGCATGCACGATCGCCCTACCGACCTCCGTGGATCCGGTGAAGGCCACCTTCTCGACGTCAGGGTGAGCGGTGATCGCCGCACCGGCAGTGTGGCCGAAACCATTCACCAAGTTGACGACCCCCTCGGGCACCCCGGCCTCGGACAGGATTCGGTCCAGGACCAGGGCCGAAAGTGGTGTCTCCTCTGCGGGTTTGACTACGCTGCTGCAGCCGGCGGCCAGCGAGGGCGCGAGCTTGGCGCAGAAGTTGAACACCGGGCCGTTCCACGGGAAGATCAGCCCCACCACGCCGTAGGGCTCGCGCAGTGTGTAGGTGTGCATGTGCGAGTCCACGCCGGTGAGGCCACCGGTGTTCACGTCACGCGCGATGCCGTCGATCTTCGTGCACCAGCCGGCGTAGTAGCGAAACCATTCGGATCCAACTTTGGTGATGATCTGCGCTTGGGCTGGCGGGATGCCCGCGTTGAGCGATTCGAGTTCGGCCAGGATCTCTGCGTTTTCATCGATCAGATCGGCGACCCGCCACAGCACCTTGGCCCTGTCGTAATCGGGCAGGCCGGACCACACCCCCGACTCGGCGGTCGCCTTCGCACGGGCGACGGCGTCGTTGATGGCTTCAGGGCCGCAATCGGTGAACTCGCTGATCTGCTCTTCGGTCGCGGGGTCGATGATCGGAATCACGTCACCGGTGCCGGGTCGCTTACGGATCCCCTCCAGCACAGCCTGCACCGTCATAGGTGTATCCCTTCTCGCCTCACTGCGACTCTATCTATGTAGAGATGGATTCACGAGTGTAGCTCAGGGCCAACGCGGTCCTCCAGACAGGTGGGTTCGTAGGATCTCGATCAGACGAAGGCGTAGCGGTCAGAGGAAACTAGGAGTCGACATGGCTGACATCACCAAGCTGATCCTGGCTGACCATGAGTGGTTCCGTGAACGGTTCGCCAAGCTGGACGATCTGCAGGCGCAGACGCCGATCGACCATGCCGCGCTGGAGCGGGTATGGCGTCCGCTCGGTGAGAAGCTCGACCTGCACGCCTACATCGAAGAGAAGATCTTCTATCCGCAGTTGCTGAAGCGCGGCCTCGACGATCCCGAGGGCGAGACGCTCGATGCTATCGGCGATCACAACGAGATTCGCGATGGCGTACGCGCGGCGAACGCGGCCGTGATCGGCACCGAGCAATGGTGGGCCGCGGTCGGCCGGACCCGACGAGCCAACGACGACCACATGAGTGAAGAGGAGCGGGAAGGACTTTCAGACTTTCGCCGTCATGCCCCGATCGGTCTTCGCGAAGCACTCGGGCGGCAATACAGCGAGTTCATGACCCAGCATCCCACCACCAAGGGAATACCGATCATCGACCGCGACCCGCACCGTTACGTGGAAGATCTCGAGAACGCCGCGCCGCCCAAACCCACGGACTACTCGCTGCGCATCGGCAGCCTGAAAGGCCAATGACAGGAGACACATAGCGGTCAGTTCGCCGTGCGTCCACGGCAAACTAACCGCTCGTCAACTATTTAGCGAAGATCAGCCGTGGCCGGAGCCGCAACCGACGCCCGGAAGACATCCGGTACCACCCGGCACGCCGCCCGGACCCCAGAACTGGCCACCCGAGCCGCAACCGACGCCCGGGACGCAGCCTTGCCCGCCCGGACCCCCGCCGGGACCATTGTCCTGGCCACCGGAGCCGCAGTTGCCGTTGGCGTCGCAGCCGCCCCCGCCTGGTTGTTGCTTGAAGACGACATGCGTGGGCGCCGGGCTAGTCGCCGGGCCGGCCGCGAAAGCTTCAGCT
>JAFAID010000525.1 GCA_019236925.1 Mycobacterium sp.
CTGGCTGACGGCAGTGAGGTTCCGGGCGATCGGCTGCTGATCGCCACCGGTGTGCGGGCCCGGCGATGGCCTAACGCGCAGGAAGCCGCGCTGGAGGGCGTTCATACCCTGCGCACCAGCGCCGACGCTGCGCGCCTGCAGGCCGCACTGGCCGCCCGTCCCCGCCGGGTGCTGATCATCGGCTCGGGATTCATCGGTTCGGAAGTGGCCTCGGTGTGCCGCGAACTCGGCCTACAAGTCACGGTCACCGAGCGCGGCCCGGCCCCCCTGTCCGGGGCGCTCGGCGGGGTGATCGGCGTGATCGCCGCGGAAATGCAGCGTGCGGCCGGGGTGGATCTGCGCACCGGTGTCTCGGTGCTGGCATTGGAAGGTGACGCGGCCGGGCACGTGCGCGCCGCGCGGCTTTCCGACGGCGGCACGCTCGACGTCGACGTGGTGGTGACGTCGCTGGGGTCGATCCGCAACGTCGAGTGGCTCGAGGGGTGCGGGCTGGCGGCCGGATTCTGGGGGGTGGGGTGTGACGCCGGCTGCCGCGCGTTTGACATCAACGCGGTGATCACCACCAACGTCTTCGTGGCCGGCGACATCGCCCGTGCCCCACACGTGCTCTACGACTACCAGTTCCTGGTGATGGAGCACTGGGACAACGCCGTGCTGGGCGCCCGGGTCGCCGCGCACAATATGGTCTGCGACGAGGTCGATCGCTGGGCGCATCTGCTGATCCCGCAGTTCTGGTCGGGCCAGTTCGGTGTCAACATCAAATCCGTTGGCGTGCCGTCCTTCGGCGACGAAATCATGTTCATGCAGGGTTCGATCAAGGAGCGCCGCTTCGCCGCCGCCTATGGTCGCCGCGGCCGCATCGTTGGTGCGGTCAGCTTCAACCACGCGAAGTGGATCGACCATTACCGCGACCAGATCGCACGGTCGGGGCCGTTTCCGCCGCATCCGCCGGGTTTTGATTTTCCGGAGGACATGCGGGTGATGCCTGCTGACTTCCCGCCGCGCGGCGTGCCGACGGAGGCCCCGGATGTAGTGGTGACCGGGCACGACCCGAGCGAGCGCCACGCCGAATTCCGCCCACGGCACCGATAGTGAGGAATTCGCACATGACTCGCGCCGGCGACGATGCAGAGCGAAGCGATGAGGAGGAGCGGCGCACATGACCCCCGAAGAAGCCTTCGACGCCGCGATGCGGTACGAAAACCGCGCGAATCCCTATCCGTTCTTCGACGAGCTGCGCAAGACGCCGGTCGTGCGAGTGACGAACGGTATCTACGCCGTCACCGGATACGAGGAGCTCATCGCGCTGGCCCACGACCCCCGGGTGAGTTCTGATCGCCGCAAAGGTCATCAGCCGGTCGCCCCAGAGCCGCACATTGTCGACGAGTCCGTGTTCGAGATGATGGAGGCGTACGGGCGAGACCCGAGCATGATCGCGTCGGACCCGCCGGATCACGACCGAACCCGCCGACAGTGCATGCGCTTTTTCGGTCCGCCGCACTCGCCGGACGTGATTCCCAGCCAGGAGCCGCTTTGTCAGCAGATCGTCAACGAGCTGCTCGACAGGGCCGCTGAAAAGACTGCCGAGACCCGCATCGATGTGGTCGACGAGTTCGCCTATCCGTTGCCGGTCAACGTGATTTGCCGGATCATGGGCGTGCCGATGGAAGACGAGCCGCAGTTTCACACCTGGATCGCCGACGCGATCACCGGGCTTTTCGATGTCGGCCCCGAGATCACCACCGAGGAGGGCGGGGCCCGGCGGGCCAAAGGTGAAGCGAGCAATGTCGCGTTCAAGAAATACGTCATCGAGTTGGTCGAGAAGGCCGAGAAATCGCCTGGCCCGGGCATGATTTCGCAGTTGGTGCACGATGACGGACCCGACGGGCGGATGTCGCCCAGCGAGATCGTCAACAACACGATGTTGCTGTTTGCCGCCGGGCATGACTCGACCGTCAATCTGATCTCACACTGCGTGCTCACCGTGCTGCGCAACCCCGAATCCATCGAATTGTTGCGCAGCCGGCCCCAGTTGATTCCCGGCGCCATCGAAGAAGTGCTGCGGCTGCAGTCGTCGGTGCAGTTCTTCCCGACTCGATCGGCGCTGGCCGACATCGACATCGCCGGCACCACGATCCCGCGAGGCTCACCCATCTATCTCATGTACGGCGCGGCCAACCGAGATCCGCGGCGCTTCCCCGACCCCAACACGTTCGACCCCCAACGCGCCGACAACGAGCACGTGGGCTGGGGGCGCGGCATTCACATCTGCTTTGGCGGTCCGCTGGCCCGGCTGGAAGTCAACACCGCGTTCGAGGCGTTTCTTCGCCGGGTGGAAATCCCGCGGCTGGTCGAGGACCCGCCGCCCTACCGCATCAGCCAGGTGTTTCGCGGCCCGCGACATCTGCTCATCGATTACGACGGGATCCGACCCCGGGACTCGATATCCCCCGCTGCTCAGTCCTGATCGACGGTGACGAGCAGCTTGAACGTTCTGGTGCCGTCGCCGACCCGGGTGGCGAGCACGAGCGGGTAGTACCCGTCGAGCACCGACTTCGCCACCGTGATCGCGACGGTCGCGCTGGCGGATCCGTCGGCGGTGAATTGTCCGGATGTCGTGGCCGCCCTGATCCCCTTGTTGTCGGAAGTGCCGGTCACGGTGTAACCGCCGGGACCATCGATCAGCCGTTGCAGGTCGACAGTCACGTTGCCCGAGGCCCCGTGTGCGATGTCGACGACTGCGGGCGAAACGTTAACGGCCACCGTCGAGCTGGCGGTACCGAATGATGGCGGCGCGGAGGAGTCGGCGGTGCCCCAGACCTCGTCGGGCCGAGGGCTAAGGGAGAACGCCAGCTCGCCGCCGGTGTGGATGATCGACTCCGGAAGATACGTCTTATCGGTGGGCCGGCCGTCGATGTGAAGGCCCTTGATGTACTTCATCCGGTTGGGTCCGGACGCCCCCTCCGCGGTCATCGTGATGAATTTGCCTGCGGGCAAGGCGATCACGATGCGATCGAAGAGCGGCGTGTTGATCGTGAGGATCGACGTCCCCGGAGTGCTCGGGTACAGGCCGAGTGCGGCCCACACGTACCAGCTGGACATCGCGCCGAGGTCGTCGTTGCCTGGCTCGCCATCGGGTGTGGGAGTGAACAATTCGCTGCGCACGCGGTCGACTAATTGCTGGGTCTTCCATGGTTGACCGATGTAGTTGTACAGCCATGGCACGTCGAACCCCGGCTCGTTTCCGGCCCACAGATAAGGCTCTTCGGGGCCCACGTTGAGCTGCTTGGTGAAGCGGTCCAGCCGGTCTCCCACCGCTTTTCGGCCGCCGAGAGCCGTCACCAGGCCCGCGATGTTCTGCGGCACGTACCAGACGTATTGCTCGGCGTTGCCTTCGTCGAATCCGAGCTGGCTGAAGCAGCCCGCGGCGGGCTCCACGACTCCGGGCCCATCAGGAAAGAAGCCCATGACATCACGCGGCGAGATGTAGTGGGTGGTGGGATTGAACAGGTTCTGCCAGTACTGCGCCCGGCCCTGGAATTCAGTGGCGGTCGCGGAATCGCCCAGCATATCCGCGAATTGGGAGATGGCAAAGTCGTCGACCGACCACTCCAAGCTGATCGAGGCAACGGGAATCGCACCAGCTTTGCAGGAGTTCGCGTTCAGCGGCAGGTAGCCGCGCTGCAGGTAGCTGGCGATTCCTGGTCGCTCTACATAACCATTGAGCCCGTCGCCGCCTTTCGTCGCCGCGTTGACCATGTAGCCCAGCGCCGTGTGCGCGTCGAAATCCGCGGCGCCAAACGCGTAGAAGTTCACGATCAGCGGGACCACGCTGTCGCCGGTCATCTCGGCGGTCGCGGTATTCGCCAGTGCCCACCGCGGAAACGACCCGCTCTGCTCTGCGTCGTTCACCAGCGACTGGGCCATGTCGCTGGCTTGCTCCGGGAACAGCAATCCGTGCAGCGCGGCGAGTCCCCGGTAGGTGTCCCAGTCGGAGAAGTTGGCGTATTGGGTGTGCCCGGCAGCTACCTGGTGCACCTCGCCGTCGAATCCCATGTACCGACCGTCGACGTCGTTAAAGGTGTTGGGATTCAACAGCGAATGGTAAAGCGCGGTGTAGAAGGTCTTGACGTCGCCGCTATCGGCGCCGGCGATCGAGATGTGTGACAGCTTGTCGTTCCACTCCTTCGATGCGGCGGCGCGGATTTCGTCGAAGTTCGCGTTGCTCTCGGCGGCCAGGTTGGCTCGCGCTCCGTCGAGGCTGACGTAGGAGAGCGCGGTACGCACCTCGACCCGCGAGCCCGTCGGGAACGTGACGTACCCCCCGCTGGACCCGGAGTAACTCGAATACGCGCTGCGGCCGTCGGGAAACACCGAGTAGCCGTCCCAGGTACCGAAGGACGTGAACGACCGGCTGAACTTCATCGCGAAGTACACCGTGTAGACGTTGTCCTTGCCGCAGAAGCCGCCGCTGGTCGCCGATCCGGTGATCGTGGTGTTGTCGTCACCGATCTGGATGTTTGCAGCAGAGGTACCTCCAAGCGACGCACCGGAATTCACGTGAAACAGCGCGGGCCGACCGTTATCGGGGTAGCTGAACCGGCCCACGCCGGTGTGGGCGGTCGCGGTGAGTTCCGCGGTCACTCCTGTTGCGGGAAACCGCACCGAGTAGTAGCCGGGCACACCGACCTCGGTGGCGTCGTGGGCGATCTCCTCGGTGCGGTTCCAGGGCCCGGACCCGACCGAGGTGGTGGTCGGCAGCATCGAGATGTCACCGAACGCTGCGCACCCCACCGAGGCGTGCGTCATGCTGAAACCGGTGGCCTGTCGGTTGCCGTGGTCGTAGCCCGCGTAGTTACCGGCGGTGTCCGGCGAGTACTGCACCATTCCGAACGGCACGGAGGCACCGGGGAAGTTGTTGATCTCCCCCACCCGCTGGCCACCCGTTCCGGTACCGATCAGCGTGTCGACGCGGTCGACGGGGTTCGCGATCATGACCGGCGGATCGTATGAGGTGGGCACAGCGCTGGCCAGCATCACGCTGACCAGCAGCACCGCCACCAAGAGGGCGGCGAAGCGCCTTCTTGACCACATCACTCAAGCTTGGCTCATCCGCACCACGGATGGACAGCGACATGCGCAAGCTGCCACGACGGATTTCTGAACCATTAGCGGCTTCTGCGAAGCGATATCAGATCTGATATCGCTTCCCACATCAGCCCATGCCCCAGCCCATGATACGGGCGATGCCAAAGGTGTTCACGCGTCCTCTGGGACTCGCGTGGCTTAACCTCCCCGGCGCCGTTCAGGCTAGCCACACCGGATTTGTCAACGCGACCATCGCGCCGAGCGGGCGCCGCTGCGCTTCTCGCACTTCGAGTCGCGCGAAGCGCGCCGACTCGGCGTCGAGTTCCCACTGCAGCCGGGCCGACGGGCCTACCGTCGCCTGTCG
>JAFAID010000141.1 GCA_019236925.1 Mycobacterium sp.
CGGGCGCTGGCCGCACCCGCGACGACCACCTACCGCTAGCGGCGCAACTGCTCGCCTCGTTGGCCCGTGCACGGCAGATAAGTGCGTTGGCCGAGCTGATCGGACCCGACGCTCTTACCGCCACCGACCGCAGCTATCTGCGGTTCGAGGACGATTTCGCCGCCAAGTTGGTCAATCAACGTCCCGACGTGGCACGATCGCTCGACGAAACCCTCAATCGCGCATGGGAGGTAGTCGCGCGGTTGCCGCGCAGTGAGCTGGCGATGCTGCCCTCCCGTCTGCTTGAGAGAAACTGGCCCGACATCGTGCGGGAGGCATAGTGGCGGCATTGTCTCGTCCACCTGGGCGGATGGGCCGGCTGTGGGTGCTTGACCGGCTCGACCTAGCCGAACGCGGGGTGACGTTGCTCGAGCAAAAGCTGCACTTGCTGACCGCGCTGAAAGAAGAGCTGCAGCGCGGCGCCGAACAAAGCCGCCGCGACTGGCACCAGGCGTGCCGCGAAGCCGACATGTGGGGGCTGCGCGCGGTGCTGCTGGGCGGCCAAAACGCGATCGATCTGGCCGTCACCACGACGACGGCGTCCGTCACCGTGCAATGGGCCGTCACAGCCGGGGTGCGCTACCCCGACGTCGCGGCTTGCCAGTTACCGGCCGAGGACGATCCGGCCGTCATCTACCCGACCTCGGCTTCCGTGCAGGCGAACCGCGCGTATCGAGCGGCCGTTGTTGCCGCGGCCAGATGCGCAGCAGCCCACTCGGCTTTCAGGGCCGTCGAGAAGGAGGTTTACACCACCCGGCTGCGGGCGCGCGCACTGAGCAGGCACTGGCTACCGTTGCTACAACAGGAGTTGGCCCGCATCGAGTTAGAACTGGAAGAGGAGGATCGCGACGGCGCGGTCAGGGTGCGACTCGTCGGCCGTCAGCATGGCTTAGGGTCCTGATCCAAGCGAGAAACCAGGTTCGTTGGGCATGCCGACCACAACGGGGCGATCAACATCGCGGCCCGCGGTGTCGAACGTTGGGGCGAAGTCATGCGCCCACACGCAGCGCCCACCCTAACAGCCAGCTAGGGCGGCAGCAGCAAGCCTAACGGCAGGCGCGAAACCGCAAGGGACGCAACACAAGTCCGGCCCTTCAGGGACGAGTTCATGACGCCGAACCGAAATCCAGGTCCGCCTCGGCGCTGTAGACGCCCAGCAGATCCCGGGCCGACACAATGCCAACCAGGGCACCGTCGTGCTCCACAAGGACGTGGCGAATGTAGCGCTCCATCATCTGAACCGCTACCTCCTCGACCGTGGCCTCGGCGTCGCACCACACCAACTTGGCGCTGGCCACGTCGAGGGCCGGCACGAAAGCCGGGTCTTTTCCAGCAGCCACCACCCGCACGATGTCACGCTCGCTCACCAGCGCGGCGGGCAGCTCCTCATCGCCCACCACAACGGCCCCGACTTCGCTAGCGACAAGGGTCTTGGCAACGTCGGCAACCGTGGCTTCGGAGCCGACACGCACTACCGGGTCGCCGGTGACCATGGAGATCGGGGTCGACCCAGCGGAAGGGATGTTCGTCATCCCTCGATGCTCATCCAGGGTTGCCCGCCCTTTGTAGTGACCTGAGTCCTCAATTCGGTGGCCTTAGTTCACTCAGTTACTGATGGTTCCGGCTCGCCTTCCCACTCAGACGAGCTTCGCGACGTGATCGATGCGCTGGAACACGGGATCAGCCAAGCGGCTTAGCCGCAGATCAAAGACCAGTGATTAGGGTCGGAATAATCGAGGCCCTGAAGCGGGCTTGACGAATAGTTGGCTGGCAAAGACGAGAGGGATGCGATGGAAACTTGGGATGCGATCTGTGCCCGACGCAATGTGCGCCGGTACAAGCCCGAGCCGGTGTCCGAAGCCGACCTGAACCGGATCGCGGAGGCCGGATGGCGGGCGCCGTCGGCGAAAAACCGCCAGGCGTGGGACTTCGTGATTGTCACGGACCGGACTCAGTTGGAGGAACTCTCCACGGTCTGGCAGGGCGCCGGCCACATCGCTTCAGCCGCGGCCGCGATCGCCTTCGTGATCCCTGAACCGCCGAGTGAGCGCCGGAAGGTGACTGACCAATACGACGTCGGTCAGGCGACGATGGCGATGATGATCGCGGCCACCGACCTGGGGATCGGTACGGGCCACTCGTCGGTGGGGGATCAGGAAAAAGCCCGTGCCATCCTCGGCGTCCCTGACGGCTACCTGGTGGCCTATCTTCTCGGTATCGGTTATCCCGCTGACCGCCCGCTCAAGCCCGTCCGCAAACCGAATCGGCGGCCCTTCGATGAGGTCGTCCATCACGGACATTGGTGAGGCGCGGCGCGCCGCGGTAACGACGAAAGGCCCTCCTTCCTTTCGGTTGGCTGTGCCAGGCTGACACCATGGTCGGCGTCGGGGATGCTCTGCAGTGGGCCGGGCAGCAGATCACTACCCGGGTGCCGCAGGCCGATCTCGACCAGCGCGACCCAGACTTCATCCGCGACCAACTGCCCGGCACCTGGCTGCTGGCATCGTTGTATTTCCGGGCCGACGTCCGCAGACTCGACCGGATACCGCCCGAAGGACCGGTGCTACTGGTCGGCAACCACAGCGGCGGCAACGTACCGCCCGACACATTCGTCTTCACCCTGGCGTTCTGCTCGTATTTCGGCGTAGAGCGTCCGTTCTATCAGCTCGCGCACAACTTGGTCACCCTGTATCCGCCACTGCGTTGGCTTCGCAAGTTCGGCACCGTGGCGGCCAGCCCCGAAAACGCCCGGCTGGCACTGGAATCCGGCGCCGTGGTGTTGGTGTATCCGGGTGGTGACTACGAGGTTTTCCGCCCGTCGTGGCAGCGACACGTCGTCGACTTCGGTGGCCGCAAAGGCTTCGTGCGGCTCGCCCGCGAGACTGGTGTGCCGATCGTGCCGGTGGCCAGCGTCGGCGGTCAGGAGACGGCGTTGTTCCTCGGACGCGGCCGATGGCTGGCCAAGCTGCTGCTGCTCGATAAGTTGGTTCGGCTCAAGAGTGTGCCCATCTCCCTGGCGTTGCCGTGGGGGCTCAATGTCAGCGATCTGCTCGGCCACATTCCGCTGCCCGCGAAGATCGTCATCGAGGTGCAGGAGCCCATCAAAGCGCGCGACGACGACCAGGCCGTGTACGACGAAGTGATCGCCAGCCTGCAGGCCGGCGTCGATCGGCTGGCCGCCGAACGTCGATTCCCGGTGATCGGCTGATGCGCGTCCAACGCCGGATCGTCGTCAACGCGGATCGCGACGCTGTGTGGAAGGTGCTCAGCGACCCGGATCGCTACCCCTCTTTCTTGCCTCATCTGGAGCGCTGGGAGACGCTGACCGAGGGCCCCGCCCAAGTGGGCGCCCGCTACACCGTGTTGTGGAAGATTGGCTCGATCCCGGTGGGGGGCATCGCCGAGGTGGTGGAGTTCGACAAGGCGCGCGATTTGGCCTGGATCAACATCACCGGTGTGACCCAGCGCGGCCGGTTCCGGTTGCGCGATGCCGGACCGGGCCGAACCGTCGTGACTTTCCGGCTTGCCTACAGCTCAGAAGGGGGACTGCTCGGTCTGATCGCCGACCGCGTCGCCTCGTTCTGGGTCGGCCGCTCACTCGACGAGAGCCTGAAAAACCTTCGGCGGCTTGTCGAGTCGTAAGCTCGTGAACATGCGTGAACACAAGGGCGATTACGGGATTGACGGGTCGTTCCACACCATCTCCGCGCGCGGACAGGCGATCGGCATCGCCGTCCAAGCCGCAGCCCTGGCAGTGTGGTCCGGGATCAGCCTCGCCCGCGGCAAGCGACTAACCGCGGCGCTGACGGGCGCATCGTCGCTCGGGATCGCCGCCAGCGCAGCCCTCTACGTCTATGCGACCAAAGCCGGCAAGTTCGAAGTGTGGAACCGGATCTTCGACGAGCTGCAACTGCAGGGCGACGAAACGGTGCTCGACATGGGCTGCGGCCGCGGTGCGGTGCTGCTGGCAGCGGCCAAGCGCGTACCAAACGGCCGCGCCATCGGCGTCGATCTGTGGCAGGCCGACCAGACCGACAACTCCCCGTCGGCCACACTGACCAACGCCAAACTGGAGAACGTCGCCGACTGCATCGAGCTGCACACCGCCGACATGACCGCGCTGCCGTTCGACGACAACAGCGTCGACGTCATCGTGAGTAGCCTTGCGATCCACAACATTCCGAGCCACGACGGACGGCGCAAAGCCATGAGCGAAGCGATGCGTGTGCTGCGCCCCGGCGGTCGCCTCGCCATCGCCGACCTGTGGGAGACCCGCCAGCACGCCGCGCACCTACGCGAACACGGTTG
>JAFAID010000207.1 GCA_019236925.1 Mycobacterium sp.
ATCGCCGGTGGCCGGAAACGGTTACTGGTGACCAGCAGCCCGAGCCGCAGTCGCTGCGTCTGCGCCGCCATCGCGGACAGTAGCGTCCAGCCTTCGAATATCGGCCCGGTGCGCTCCCCGGCGATCGGGAGCAGGTGGTCGAACAGCCACGCGTGCTCGATCTGCGGGAGCGCGTCGGCCTCGCGCCACACCCGCAGGATGTCGTCGTAGCTAACCTGCTGCGGCGCGGTGAGGATCCCGAACCGCGCCCGGGAGGTCGTCGACATGAATCTCATCTCCTCTGCTTGATGCGGTCTAAGGTTGAGCCAGACGGCAATCGGAACGCTGTTCCTGTTGTGGAGAGTAACGGAACAGTGTTCCGCTTCGCAAGCGGGACGGAAGGGACGCGGATCAGTGGCTGACGAACCGACGTCACCGCGGAAGCGGGCCGACGCGCGTCGCAACGAAGAAGCCCTGCTCGCCGCGGCCGCCGCCGCGTTCGTCGCATCTGGGGTCGACGTGCCCGTGCGCGACATCGCCACTCGGGCCGGGGTTGGCGTCGGGACCATTTACCGGCACTTCCCGACGCGTGCCGATCTCGTCACCGCGGTCTACCGTCACCAGGTCGAGACCTGCGCTCAGGCCGGTCCGGCCCTTCTTGACGCGCGCAGCTCGCCCTTGGCCGCGCTGACCGATTGGATCGACCTCTTCATCGACTTCCTGGTCACCAAACGCGGCCTCGCCAGCGCTTTGAGGCCCGACTCCGCCGCGTTCGAGACCCTGCACGCGTACTTCCTCGACACGTTGGTCCCCGTCTGCGCCCAATTGCTCGACGCCGCGGCCGCGGCCGGGGAGACCAGTCCCGACGTCGACGCTTACGGGCTGATGCGCGCCGTCGGCAACCTCTGTATCGGCGCTGATGCCGACCCGAACTACGACGCACGCCGCATGGTGCAACTCGTCATCGCTGGCCTGCGGCGCCAGTCGTTCGGCTAGATGTCCTCGCTATGCGGGTTCGACTCCGGCCTGGGGCCATAGCGTTCGATGTAGGCCTGGTCGATGTGGGCATTACGCTGACGACGGCGTTCGTCGACCAGATCTGGGTCGAGGTTGTGCACCTGCAACATGTGGCGGCGCCACACCTTGTTGAGCGCGTGCGAGAAATACACGAACGGGATCAGGATCGGCAGCGTCATGGTCAGGTGGACATCCAGCGTAGTCGGGATCAGCCAGAACGGTGCGAGCACCAATACCGCTGGAATGGCGACGCGGATCATCATCCGCGCGGCGGCACCCTTGCCGGCCAGATCGTTGCGCACCCAGTCCCGCATCGAGTCGGGTAGCTGCCCGCCCAGGCAGTACCGCACGAGTTGGACGAAGTTGGGCTTGGTTCGCCCGGCGTCGTTACCCATCGGACTAGAACGACGCCCGCAGCGCCGGTACCACTAATCCGACGAGGCCGCGCAGGGTCGCTTTGAACATGTCGAAGAAGTCGAAATAGTCTCGCCAGAGCGTGATCTCGCCGTCGTGGACCTCGAACACACCGCAGACCCAGAACTGCAGCCGAAGCGGCCCGAAGATCAGCGCGTCGGTGCGTTCGGTGAGCACAGCGGCACCGTCGGCGGCGATGCGATGGATCTTGACCTCGAACCCGCTGGCACCTCCCAACGAGCTGAGGAGCTTCATCGCCCGCTTTCGCCCGTAGATCGTCGGCAACCCGACGTTCTGGTACACCAGGTCCTCGGCCAGGGCCGTGCCCGCGGTTTCGAGGTCCGCGTCCTGCAGCGCATTGAGGAAAACCTCGACTGTGCGGGTGTTTTCGAGAGTCTGCTCGGTCATGATCACCAGCTTAGGGCGATTCGAGCAACCGGTCACTGTGGCAGGGTAGGGCGATGCGCGTCGCCGTGGTCGCCGGACCAGACCCCGGGCACTCGTTTCCGGCCATCGCGATGTGCCGACGTTTTTCGGCAGCCGGCGACGCGCCGATCCTGCTCACCGGCACCGAATGGCTCGAGACTGCCCGCGCCGCCGGCGTCGACGCCGTCGAACTGGCGGGGCTCGACCCCACCGCTGATGACGACGACCGTGACGCCGGCGCCAAGATCCATCGGCGCGCCGCGCGGATGGCCGTGCTCAACCTTCCACAGCTTCGGGAGCTGGCGCCGGATCTCGTGGTGTCCGATGTCATCACGGCCTGCGGCGGGATGTCCGCCGAGCTGCTGGGAATCCCGTGGATCGAACTGAACCCGCATCCGCTGTATCTGCCGTCGAAAGGGCTGCCACCGGTGGGCAGCGGGCTTGCGCCCGGTACCGGCGTCAGGGGCCGGTTGCGAGACGCCGCGATGCGGGCGCTGACCGCGCGATCCTGGCGCGTCGGTATCCGCCAGCGTGCGCAGGTCCGCGTCGAGATCGGTTTGCCCGCAACGGATCCCGGGCCGCTGCGGCGGCTGATCGCCACGCTGCCCGCCCTGGAAGTTCCGCGTCCGGACTGGCCGGCCGAAGCCGTCCTGGTAGGCCCGTTGCACTTCGAGCCGACCGAGCACCTGCTGTCGATCCCACCCGGCTCCGGGCCGATCGTTCTGGTCGCGCCGTCGACGGCGTTGACCGGGACGCGGGGGATGGCCCAGACCGCCCTGGACAGCCTCGTGCCCGGAACCGGTTTGCCCGTCGGCGCACGGGTGGTGGTGTCGAGGCTGAACGGTCCGGACCTGACGGTGCCGTCGTGGGCGGTGGCCGGACTGGGACGGCAAGACGAACTGCTGGCCCATGCCGACCTGGTGATCTGCGGCGGCGGGCACGGGATGGTGGCCAAGACACTGCTGGCCGGTGTACCCCTGGTGATGGTTCCCGGCGGCGGCGACCAATGGGAGATCGCCAACCGGGTGGTGCGGCAGGGCAGCGGGCGGCTGGTTCGGCCGTTGACGGGCGAGGCACTGGTCAGTGCCGCCGGCGAGGTGCTGTCGACGGCGAGCTACCGCGACGCCGCCCGGCGTGCGGCGGCCGGCGTCACCGATGTCGCCGACCCGGTGTGGGTGTGCCACGATGCGCTGGCGCCCGCTGGGTAACTTGGTCGACGTGCGCTTGACGGAGTTTCACGAGCGAGTCACCTTGCGTTTCGGCGCCACCTACGGCGCCTCGGTGCTCTCCGATCACGTGCTGACCGGCTTCGACGGGCGCACCGGCGCGCAGGCGATCGAGGACGGCGTGGACCCGCGCGACGTGTGGCGTGCGCTGTGTGTCGACTTCGACGTCCCCCGCGAGCAGTGGTGAATTAAGCGTTTCGGTTGCTGGTCTGCTCGGCCGCGTCCTGTGCGAGAACCTTCTACACGTGTATTACGTGTAGAAGATGTACTCAACGGTGCAACCGAATGCGGAGGCTGGCATGAATGCTGCGGCTTTTCACCCGCGAGCGATCCTGGCGACTTGGTTGGCAGTGATCGGACTCGCCGCGGCGATGTTCCTCGTCCGATCTCCCGCGATGCCGCCGGCGAGCGGGACGACGTCGAGCGCAATTCCGGCACCTACTCTCGACGAACCGGCGACGGGACGCCCCAAGGCCGAGACAGCGGTCCTGGCCGGTGGCTGTTTCTGGGGTGTGCAGGGCGTTTACCAGCACGTCAAAGGGGTAGCAGTGGCCGAATCCGGTTATGCGGGAGGAAATGCGGCGACAGCTGATTACGAGACTGTCAGCACCGGGACCACCGGGCACGCCGAGACGGTGCGCATCACATATGACCCGAGTCAGGTTACCTACGGCCAGCTGTTGCACATCTTTTTCGCCGTTGTGCAGGATCCGACCGAGCTCAACCGTCAGGGACCCGACGTGGGCACTCAGTATCGTTCGGTGATCTTTGCTCAGGACCAGACCCAACGGAACATTGCGGATGCCTACATCGCGCAGCTGAACCAGGCGGGCGCCTTCCCCGCGCCGATCGTCACCAGCGTGTCGTCGGTAGCCCAGTTCTTCCCTGCGGAGGCCTACCACCAGGACTTCTTCGACTTGAATCCGAACAACCCGTACATCGTCCAAAACGACTTGCCCAAGTTGGACGCGCTCAAGTCGACCTTCCCGGACCTGTACCGCGCCTAGCCGGCGTTGCTGCTTCTCGGCGCACAGCACGGCGCGCCTACTTGCGATCGAACACACGTTCGCTAACGTGGTCGGTGTTCGACGGTCAGATGCTGGTCAGGTCGCTTGTCAGACCCTGCCTCTAGCGTCGCGGCCAACTGACCGATACCGGTCAACCGAACAACGACTACACCGAGAGGTAGCACCATGACGCAAGCCCCTGACCGCGAGAAGGCCCTCGAATTGGCGATGGCCCAGATCGAAAAGAGTTACGGCAAAGGTTCGGTAATGCGCCTCGGCGACGAGGTGCGCCAGCCGATCTCGGTCATCCCGACCGGGTCGATCGCACTGGACGTTGCCCTCGGCATCGGCGGCCTGCCCCGCGGCCGCATCGTGGAGATCTACGGCCCGGAGTCCTCGGGTAAGACCACCGTCGCACTGCACGCGGTGGCCAATGCCCAGGCCGCCGGCGGCGTCGCGGCGTTCAT
>JAFAID010000389.1 GCA_019236925.1 Mycobacterium sp.
GCGGCCAGGTTGGCTCCCAGCAGCCCGCTTGCTCCGGTTACCACAGCGTGTGCCATCGGGTTTTCCGTTCAGGAGAGTATGCAGTCGTGGATGTCGGCTGGCGCATCGGGCCGTCGGCCCAGTTCGGTGGCGCAGTCCGGCAGCACCCCATGGTCGACGCCCATTACGGGTCAACCCTTAAAGGGTGTGCGATACCGCGCGGTCGGTGGCCAGTGGTGGGCCCATGGGCGCGGTGATTCCAGTTGCGCGGCAAGCGAAACGAGTGTGGACCCATCGTTGGGTTGCCGCTCATGCGGCGAAACCGGACGATCACGCACCAACTGCGCCTGCCGCGCCACCCCGGCAAAGACCAGGCCCTCATCATCAACGGTGATCATCGCGTGCCCTTCCGGCCCCAAACACCAGCCGAGTATATGCACAGGCTTTTCAACGACGCCGCCAAAGCGCAATTCCCGTGAGACGACCAGGCACCGGGCGCCCGGGCACCAATGAGGTGGCGTCCGGGCTTGGGCTCGACGAGACATCCCTTTGGTCGGGCGCTTCGCAGCTCCGGTCGGCGGGTAAAGCTGTGACCGCGGCAAACTGTTGCCCGACGGTAAGCCGCTTCGGCGAATCATGGCCGAGGGCAAAGACAACCAGCGCAATAAAGTCAGCTAGCTACGGCTCCCCTACCCAGCTCGATGTCCCACACCACTCGCCTTGACGCGTCCAATCGGACGGAGTTGCCCGTGGCCGCCTCAGGCATCCCTCAGATGCGACGAATACGGAGGAATCGAATATATGCCGGGTTACCGGCAAACTATCCCATACTGTTATTGCATTGCGCAGCACCGGATTTCGCCGCCTGAGCGTGTACCGTTCCTAGCCGCTTGAGGATCGACTTCAGACAATTTGTTGGCGATGTGACGGCTCTGGCTTGGGCCGAATCCTCAAGCGGCTAGGGGCGTGTCGATGGCGAGATCGTTGAAGAGCGTTTGCATCTCGATGCGGATTTGTTCGTAGTGACGGTCGACGCGTGTGCAGTGCGCGGGTTTGCGTCCCATGCGGAGGCTGCGCACGCCTGCGAGGATCGGCGTGATGACCTGGTCACGGAGGGTGAGCAGGGCGGCGATGGTTCGTGCGGCCAGGGGCGGGACAATGTAGCGGCGGGATCGGCCGGACTTGTCGACGAGCTGTTTGCCGCGCAGTTTACGTCGGTCGTAGGCCGCTTGGCGGACGCTGTAGCCGGTGTGGTCGTGCCCGATGAGGGCGTGCACCTTGGCGGTGAACTCGGCGACGGTGAACCCGTTGGGGGCTGGGGCCAGTGCGAGGCCAGCGCGCAGCGCGTCATGCATGCGTGGTTTGTTGAGGTCGACGCCGCCGACGCGGGTGGCGCCGAGCATCGACCCGGACGGCAGCCGGTCGAGGATGCCGTCGGTGAGGAATCCGGTGTCCACGCACTCCATGGCGGTGGCGAACCGCTCGGCGATGCCGGCCAGCCGGGTCACGATCTCGCCGAACTTGTCGATCATGCGCCCGCAGCGCAGTTCGGCGGTGTTGTGCGCGATCGCCTCGAACCGAAGCACGCGTTCGCCTTCTCTTTGCTGGGGACCCCCCGGTATAGGTGGGGGGATCCATTGGTCATTTCGTTGTTTGACCTCGTTCCGGCCCGTGCGTTAGGGCGGTGGACCGCAGTCGGGGTCGAGGTGGAGCGCCCGCAGCGCCAGCGAGGACGAACGACCTCGAGGCCGACGAGGATCCGCCGCATACTGTGGTTGGTCGGGACGAGGCGAAACACGTTGTGGGTCAAGTCATCTGCTGCCTCCCGTGAGAGACGTGGTGCGGGAGATGCGTCGCGCGTGCCGACGCCCAAGCCTTATCTGGGTCCACGGATGATGATCCGGCGACATGGGGTGACGCCTATCGCGCCATGGATACAACCGTCCGCATCAACTGCGACTAGCGCCAGACTCTCACTGGCGCTCCTCCCCGCGCCGAGACGGTCAGCCCACTTGTAACTGGTACCAACGTATTCGGACGTTAATTGGGCCAACGCGGGCACCTCGTCGGGACACGCTGCCCGGATTGTGACACCGTTCATAGGCCCCAATTTTCTGACCGCTGCCCTAAAAAGCAAAGCGCAACTCCGATTGACTACATTCTCGTCCAGCTGATATCGCAACGGCTTGGGCTACTACCCAGCGTCTGCGTGCGACGCTTTCAGCGCCTCAATTGCAAGATCACGACTCGTGTCGTAGGCGGGCAAGTCCCCCCTCGGACACACAGCAGCAAGACACATCGGCGCAGCTAGACAGCAGCCGGCCGGCGGTTGCGGCGACGATCGGCAGGTGCTTTGGACACACTTTGGACACTACTTGCGATCCTTGCGTCGAGATTGACGGCAACCGCATCAAGGTCACTGTCGAAGAGATCCGCATAGATCCTCAACGTGATGCTCGGATCTTTGTGGCCGAGCATCCGTGACACCGCGAGGACATTCGCGCCGGAACTGACAGCCAGACTCGCGCAACTGTGCCGCAAATCGTGAGGCGTGATCTTCTGCACCTGCGAACGCTCGACCGCCCGATTGAACCAACCCGTTGAGTCATAGCTCGGGGACTAGCGCCAGCGCGCGCCGAAACCACTGACGAGTTTGCCAAACCCCATCAACCCGGGCGTCCCCTGTGATAAATCCACGACTAGTGATCGAGGTACTCATTTGCTCCAAGGAGGGACAAGATCATGACCGTCACACGGGCGATGGCAGCAACAGCCATCCTCGCCGGTTTAGCTGTCGGTACAGCAAGTACCGCGTGGGCGAGTCCATCAGACCGTACGCCCGAAATGAGCGGCCACTACGTCGAGACTGACATGGCCCAAAATGGCCAAACGACCACCGGCGATTGGTACTTCACTCCGTGCGGTGCGGGATGCGCGTCAGCAGCTAATACACCCGGTGGCCCTTCATTGCAGGTGCAGTTGGTTGGCGGAAAATGGGCAATGGACACTACAGACCCGGCGCAATGTCCGGACGGTACCCAGGTTCCCAATGCTCTCCGCACTCGCGCCACATGGGACTCAAAGACGCTGGCAGGCACGGGCGTATCAACCTACATCGTGCCAGCCTGCGGCCAACCAGCAGGTCTCCAACAAAGGCCGTTCAAAATCCAACTCAAGCAGGCACCCTGATCGCCATAACTGCCGAACCGTCTCTTGCAGCGAACTCCCGAGGGGGGCAACAAATCTCGGGAGGGAGCGGGCTAGGCGGAGTCGAGGGCACTTCTGCACTCCTGCTCATTTCCTAGCGAGGACGACACGCCGTTGTGACGGTTAACGTCTGCACTGCAAATCACCCAGTCCCACAAGCTAGTCCGCGATACGGGTCAGCTCGAAGCGGCGGATCTCCAGCCGACCGCTGCGCAGGCCTGCCTTCAACGGAAATGGGATACGGGTGTGCCGGATGATTTCCCCGACGGATACCGGCACGTTGGCCTGGACGTGCCAGCCGTCGAATCTACGACGCAGGTCGTCTTCGCCGATTCCGGCGCCCACGCCGGGGATTTTGGTGAACCCGGCCATCAGCAATAGCGCTCCCGCAGCCGCCACTTCAGTGACGCCGGCGGCGTAGGCGTCGCGCTGATCTCGGGGTAATCCGTAATAACAGCCGCTGTCGACGATCAGGTTGTAGCCGTCGCCGATACCAAGGTCGCTGAGTTCGGTGACGTCGCCTTGGATGAATCTGGCCGACGCGGCGGCGCCGACCGCGCGAGAACGGGCCTCGTCGATCGCGCGGCCCAGCATGTCGATGCCGACCGCATTCCAGTTGTGGCGGGTCAGGTACAAGGTGTTACGGCCGGTGCCGCAACCCAGGTCGAGCGCCCGGCCCGGCTGCAGCGGTTTTGCGCCTTCCACCAGTTCCACCAGTCGGGAGTCCGGCACATCGGCGGCTCTGAGTGCCGGATTGAGTCCTGCAGCGGCGAGCACCTCATAGAGGACTCGCAACGCCCGCGGGTTCATGACGGAGTCGGCCGCTATTCGCCGGAGCCGAAGTTGCGACGCAGCGTCTCCCCGTTCGGCTTTCCGCCCAATGCGGCGGAGATCTGATCCCAGGACCAGTCCGCGGCGCGGGCCTCCCGCACGGCCAACTCGATGGCTTTTTGGGCGATGCGCCTGGCGTCGGTGGCGGCTTGAATCAACTCGTCAACAGATACCGTCATGCCATAAATCATGGCATATTTAATGCCACTATTCAAGGATTCGGCCATGGCGCGCCGGACCAGTGGCGGGTTTCCCGTTGCGCCCGCACGGGAAGCCCTATACCCGAAATAGGTGACGGACCGGCACATCTCTCGCCAAGCTGGCTCTCCACAGCGAACCGGTCGTAAGCTGCGACTTAGCGAGTAGGACAGACAACGGCAAATACGACGTATGAATCGACCCGGTGGCTTTCTGCGGCGAGCATCCCGACGCACCTTCCGTGACCGTCGGGAAGCCGGCCGTGTGCTGGCCGAAGAGCTGGCGGTGTACCGCGACAAGGACGGGCTGCTCGTCCTTGGGCTGCCCCGCGGCGGCGTTCCAGTCGGCTGGGAAGTCGCTGCGGCCCTGCACGCGGAGCTGGACGTGTTCTTGGTGCGCAAGCTCGGCGTGCCGCATTGGTCGGAACTGGCGATGGGTGCGCTGGCCAGCGGTGGCGTCGTCGTCATGAACAACAATGTGGTGACCAGCCTTCGCATCAGCGACGAGCAGGTGCGCGCGGTCATCGACCGCGAAACGGTCGAACTGGACCGGCGCGAGCGGGCCTATCGCGACGATCGGCCGATCGCCGACCCGCGCGGCAAGACCGTGATTTTGGTCGATGACGGGATCGCCACCGGTGCGACCATGCTCGCGGGAGTGCGCGCACTGCGGGCCAGCAACCCGGAATCGATCGTCGTCGCTGTGCCAGTGGGGCCACAGTCAGTGTGTCAGGAGCTGGCGCGGGAGGCCGATGACGTGGTGTGCGCGACCATGCCCGACGATTTCGAGGCGGTGGGACAGGTTTTCGTCGACTTCCATCAGGTCACCGACGACGAGGTCCGTGAACTGCTCGCCACCCCGACCTCGGCCAGTTGAGTCTGCTCGCGGGTCCCTAACGGGTGTTGTGGTCGTCGCTGACGCTGTCTGCGGCGTCGGCTTCGGATGCCGAATCCGCAGGTGTGGATGCCTCATCGCTCTCATCGAGTGCTTCTGCGGGATAGTCGGCGGCCTCTTCATCACCGTCCGAGTCATGACCCTCCGCCGGGCCGGATCCCTTGGTGACTGCGCCTTCCTCGCGTCGCTGACGTTCCCGGAGCGCATCGATGATGAGCAGCACCACGCCCAACACACTGGCGCCGATGCACACCCAGGCGACCAACTCGTTGCTGGTGACAACCGCAAACACC
>JAFAID010000428.1 GCA_019236925.1 Mycobacterium sp.
CCACACCACAGGCTGTTGCGCGCCGCCAATGCAACTGGTATTTGGGATTCCACCGTAGCAGCCTCCAAAAGCACGGAGTTACTGGATAACTCGCGCTGCTGCGTCACCGTGAGGTGCTTGCCGGATAGCTCGCGGTAGCGTTCGACGAGTCGGTTCTCGACGTCGCCGTGTATGGCTGATCGAAATTCGATTGTTCCCGACCAGTTTTCGGCTGTCACTGTGGTCTCCAAAGCGGCCACGTGGGGCAGATGCATTGCCGAGAATCTGCGCTGGGCCACCGCGGTGGTGCGCCCGGCCGCGTCGCGGAAACGGAACTCCCGGCTCAACACTGCTCGGCGCAGATCAAGGGTTTGCAGATAGGACAACAGCTCGACGCCATCGATGTCGAGCCACGGCCCGGCGTCGATGCGAAATGTCAGCGGCAGCCAGTTGGGCAGATTCACCAGGCTTTCATTGTCGACGGTGCTGCCACCGATGCGGTCGGTTAGCCGATTGTAGATACCGGCAGCGTAGGTGCCCGGATAATGGGCATCCCCCGCCGATGCCTCCGGTGCGCAGCCGCGAGTGGCGAAATACCCGTTGCCCACGGTGCACAGCGCCTCGCGCAGCAGTTCAGTGTGAGTGTCGTAGCCTCCGAAGGCGATCGTCCAGGGATTGTTGGATTCATCGCGTTCGGCTGCCACGTGTTGCGCCAGTCGTTCGATGAATTCCCGGACCGCGTCGGGACCGTCCAGGGCGAACCGGGCCGCCGACGGGCGGTCTCCGTCTTCGCCGTGTCGCACGATGATTCCGATGCCGTGGTGTCGCACCGCGTCGAACGCGTCCTCGTCGGTGAGATCGTCGCCGATATAAATTGGCAACACCGAATCGGCGTCGGAGACCCGGTGCAGGAGCCACTCCAACACTTTCCCTTTGTCCCATGCAATATTCGGCCGCAGTTCGACGACTTTGCGTCCGTTGGTGACCCGAAGGCCGCTGCGCTGGGCGACGGTGTGCACGGCGCCGGTCACCTGACGCACCGCCTCGAGCGCGGCGTTGCGGTAGTGGACGGCCACGGCAAATCGCTTGTGCTCGACACGAACACCGTCGAAGAGCGCTAATCGGTCGCGTAATTCTGTCGCCAGGTGTTCCAGCACACCGATGGCCGCTTCGGCCGTCTTGTTGTGACGGCGAGTGCCGTCAGGGGCTGTCAGCTCAAAACCATCGCTACCCGCATACCAGATGCCGGCCTGCCCGATGCGAGGTACGAGATCGGCAAGGTCGCGACCGCTGAGCACGGCGACGTCGCACTGTGCGGCCAACGCCTTAAGCGCGTCCGCCGCACCGGCAACCAACGTGGCGGCGTCGGGATCGTCGACGATTGCCGACAGCGTGCCGTCGAAGTCCAGCAGTACCGCCAGTCGTCGCGCGGCGGCAACCGCAGCGATTTGGCTGTAGGACTGCAGCGCATCGGGAAGCGTTGACATCCGACGATCCCCGCAGCGGACCAGTATCTCGGCGAGGTCGTCCACCACCGCGTCGGCGCCACTTCGCTGCAGCGCGTCAACATCTCCTACCCGATCGACACCGACGACCAGTGCGAATCCACCATTACGGCCCCCGACTAGCCCAGCCTCGGAGTCCCCGATGACGACGCACCGACCGGGCTGCACGTCCAGCCGCCTCGCGATCTCCAGCAAATGAGAGGCCGAGTCCTTTTCGCCGCTGCGACCCGACGAGCAGGTACCCGTGCGTAGACCCGCGTCACGTAGCTTATGCACGAGCGCGAGTGTGGAATCGACCACCGGCACGTCGTCGGCCAACTGCGCCGAGGCAGCATCAATGCGGGCCGTATCAGCCACAGCACCGTCAAGGTCGAAGATCACCGCGTCGCAGTAACGCGGATCGATCGTCACCGGTGCCGTCATGACCATTGCCAAAAACCTGATTGGCTAACGGATTTCCAGCACGTCATCGAGCGGCCGTCGTGGTGTTGCCGGCGGCAGGTCTTCTACGGGTGGTGCGATGCCGACACGGATCAACGCCTGCGGCTCCCCGCGTTCACCGATGAGCCTGCGCACGATATCGCGGCTCTCGTCCAGCTCGATCAGATGGGTCAGCGTGCAGGTCGCCATGCCGGCCATCGTGCATTCCAGCAGCACCGCAGACAGGGCTTCGCCGCAACGGAACACCTCCGCCCGGGTGTCGTCGGTGGTGGACAGCACCAGGATTTTCGACCAGTCCACTCCGACGTCTGGACGCCGGTCGACATCGCTGCGAGCCGGGAAATCCCGCGCCACATCGACGCGCCATTGTTCTGACGTGGATGCCAGCGCGTCCGGGGGAATACCCACGGACAGCGCGAATGGCGATGTCCACCATTGCAATTCGGCGTGATAGGAGGCGTCGTAACGGCGCAACGTCTCGGTAAGCTGGGAAGCCTCGGCCAATCGCGGTCGCACGTCCTCGGAGAGCACATTCAGCATCACGACTGTCTCGTCGACACTGCTGCGCAACACCGGCTCGAACCAGCCCCAGAAGGTTGGCTGGTTAAACGGAAGCCGGTCCGTTCGGCGTTGCAGAATCGCTTCCGCGCGCTTGCGCTGAGCATCGGTGACGAATTCGAGTGGGCTGAATTCGATCGATGCCAAATGAGGGCGGTCGTTCGGGTTGGGGAATCGCTCGATGTGCGCCTGCCAACCAGCCGCGACCATGGCGACGCGAAGGTGGTCGAGGACAGCCCCGCAACTGATGATCGCTTCCCGGCCGGAGCTATCGGTACCCGGGACCCATCGGCTCCGATCGACGTACAAGTGCAACGCTGCGCCCTCGGCGACCCAGCGCCACGGTTGGCTGTTGTGTACCGACGGTGCGCGGCACGCCAGCAGCACCGCTCTCTTAACCGCTTCTTTGTCCAGCGTCGTTTGCGGCATGACGTCCTCCATGTCCGGGTCCGACATTTGACCCTAGGGACGACCGAATGCACTACCTAGAGTCGTTAGTCCCCGGCGGCGCCGCCGTTCGCCCGTTTATCCTGCAGGGACCTTTGGCCCCGGCGGGTAGTGACCTTCACCGCGACGACTGTGGCCCTCCGACGCTACGCCCAGCGCTCCTGCCAGCACAGGATCGGTGTTATGGAACGGGCGCCGACGACTATGAGCCCGCACGCTGAGATCCGCGAAACCCATACCGGGATTGTCGTGCTCATTGGTGACAAGGCCTACAAAGCGAAAAAGCCCGTTACAACCGACTTTCTCGATTTCAGCAGTACTGACCGCCGTGAGCGGGCCTGCGCCCGGGAGGTCTTGCTCAACAGCCGGCTAGCACCCGAGAGCTACCTGGGAGTCGGGCACTGGAGTGATCCGGCCGGGGGCCCCGCCGAGCCCATCGTCGTCATGCGCCGCTATCCCGACTCGCGTCGCCTTGCCACGCTGGTCCGGCATGGCGCCCCGGTAGAAGGTGAACTGGCGGACATCGCCGAAGCATTGGCGACCTTTCATGACCGCTCGTGTCATAACCGAGACGTGGACGCGCAGGGCAAAGTTGGCGCCATCAGCGCGCGGTGGGAAGAAAATCTCGCCGAACTCAAGCATTTCGCGGGAACGGTGACGCCGCTCGAATTAATCGAGCAAGTCGAAGCTTTGGCGCGACAATACATTGTCGGTCGCACGGCGCTGTTCGGTCAGCGCATCATCGATGAGCGCATCGTCGACGGGCACGGTGACCTGCTGGCCGAGGACATCTTCTGCATGCCTGACGGTCCGGTGCTGCTCGATTGTCTGGATTTCGACGATTATCTGCGCTACGTCGACCGCATCGACGACGCGGCGTTTTTGGCGATGGATCTAGAGTTCATCGGACGCAAAGACCTTGCCGACTACTTCCTGGATACCTACAGCCACTTCGCCAAGGACGACGCCCCAGCTTCGCTGAAGCATTTCTATATCGCCTATCGCGCGGTGGTCCGAGCCAAGGTCGACTGCATACGGTTCGCGCAGGGGCGCCCCGAGGCGTCGGGCGATGCGCCACGTCATTTAACGCTGGCGCTCGAACACCTAACGGCGGGGAAGCTTCGGTTGGTCCTCATCGGCGGCGCACCCGGCACCGGCAAGACCACACTTGCCCGCTCGCTGGGCGATCGCGTTGGGGCAGAGGTGATCTCCACCGACCATGTGCGGCGTGAGTTGCAACAGCACGGGAAGATCACCGGCGAGCCCGGTAGCCTTGATGAGGGCCTGTATGAGCCGGACCAGGTCGCTGCCGTGTACCACGACGTCATCCGCCGTGCACGCTTAACCCTGACTGGCGGGCGGCCGGTGATCCTAGACGGCACCTGGCGAGACCCCCGCCAGCGCCATCTGGCCCGTGCACTCGCCAGCCAGACCGCATCAACACTGCTCGAGATCGTCTGCTGGACGCCAGTGGACGCAGCAGTCGAGCGAGTTGGCCACCGGGCCGCAGGCGCCTCAGACGCGACCCCGCAGATCGCTCGGGCGCTAGCCGTCCGCGACGATGCGTGGGACACTGCTCACCCCATCGACACCAGTCAAGCTTTAAACAACTGCACCGACCAGGCTGAAACACTCTGGAACAACGCGCATTAGCACGGGTTCCTCAGTGCGGGCCCACCACGATCGACTCCGCTGCTGATTGCAGTTCGACCATCGTACCCTCCCGATCAAGCGACTGGACGGAAGAAGTTAACCGAAAAGTCACTCCGCGCACCAAGTGTGGCTGGCTGGCATCGCGCGGACGAGGGTCCTCTGACCGTGAAGTTGAGGACTAATGCCCCACGACTGGCGAGTCGACGCGGGCTAGCGTTCCTCTTTGACGGGCTAGCGTTCCTCTTTGACAGGAGGAGAGGGAAATGTCAGGACTGAGCAAGGATTACGGCATCATCGCCGGCGTCGACGGATCGCCCGCATCAAATGCCGCTGTCTGCTGGGCGGTGCGTGACGCGGTCATTCGGCACGTACCGCTAACCCTGGTCCACGTGGTGAATCCCGGGGCTTCGCCGTGGGCGCAGGCCCCGCTGCTGGACGAATTTACGGTGTGGCAAGAAAACGAGGGGCGCAGGATCCTCGCAGACGCATTGAAGATCGCCCGGGATACCGCGACCGATAAATCAGAGATACCAATCGAAACCGAATTGATGTTTTCGGCCACCGTCCCGA
>JAFAID010000094.1 GCA_019236925.1 Mycobacterium sp.
TGCCACTGCTCGCCGAATTCGCCGCCGACTGGGCGGCCGCGGCCGCGTTGGCGGACGCTCCCCCGTCGCTGGTCGCCGGCGCCGCGCTCTGCTTCGGCAACGCAGTGGCTTGTTGCGAGACCACCGCGTAGGTGTCCATCGTCAGCCCGTCCTGGAACCACATTTCCATGTAGTGCGCCTCGGTGGCCGCGATCGCGGGGGTGTTCTGCCCCAGGAAGTTGGTCGCGATCAACGCCGCCAACAACGCCCGGTTGGCCGCGATCACCGCCGGCGGCACCGTGGCGTCAAACGCGCCCTCGTAGGCGGCGGCAGCCAACCGGGCCTGGGCGCTGGTCTGAGCGGCTTGAATCGAGCTGCCCTGCAACCACGCGATGTACGGCGCCGCCGCCGAAGCCATCCGTGCCGACGACGGCCCCAACCACGGACCACCGGTCAATTGCTGGATCACCTCTTGATACGAGGTGGCGGTGGTCTCCAGGTCGGCGGCCAACTCGTTCCACGCCGAGGCCGCCGCCATCAGCGGTCCCGACCCCGCCCCCGTATACATCAGGGCCGAATTGACCTCCGGCGGGAACATCATGAAACTCATTGCCTGCGGCCCCCCTTAGCCTGCATTTGCAGCATTCGCCGCCTCAGTCAACTCATATGCCCCCGCACCGGAGCGCAAGGCGGCCACCAACTGCTCATGCACCTCTGCCGATTGGGCGGCGAGCTGCTGGTAGGTCACGCCCTGCTGACCGAACTGCGCCGCGGTCATCGCCGACACAATGTCGGACGCCGCCGGCGCCAACGCCGTCGTCGGCGCCGCCGCAGCCGTGTTGCGGGCCACCATGGCGTCACCGATCCCAGACAGACTGCTCGCGGCCCCCGACAAGACTTCCGGTTGCGTAGTTACAAACGACACCCCGACCTCCTTAAGAAGCCGTTGAACCCCCGGTCAGCTGATCGCAACAGTTAATTCAATTAACGTTTTGACGAGGGCGTTCGCCGGCGAACTAACGGTCGGCCAATCGTAAATCACAGGCGCACGTGTTGTGCTGAAAAAAAGCAAAGACATCCCGTTCGCGATAATTTTTTCTTCCCGCGCATACAGGATTCTCTCAGGAAAGGTTGGAGCGGGCGAAACGGAGTCGCAACTGGGCGGTGGGATCAAGCGTCGATCAGCAACTTGTCAGCGCGCAGTGCGGCCGCCGCCGTCAAGCGGTGGCAATGGTGGACGCGGATCCCCCACGCCGATGCCGAGTAGCTCCAGGCCGGCCTTAACCGTGGTGGCCAGCCCGCCCGCCACGATGAACTCCAGCAGGGGCTTGAGCTCGGCGTTAATCGCTCGCGCTCTTGGCAATTCGCCTGCGCAAACCGCGTCATACAGGTCGATTCAGGGCTGCGTCGCAAGACACTGCGCGGCCGTACACCAACCCACGGCACCTGCCCGCAGCGCGTCCAGCACCGGCGGATTACTGCCGTTCTAGATCGGCGGCCGGCCGCCGCTGAGCTGGTCGATACGCTGTATCCGGGAAAGCTCACCGGTGGACTCTTTGATGATAGTGACGTTGTCGATGGTCTCAAACATCCGCCACAACAGTTCCGGGCTCACGTCGATACCGGCGGGGTTGTTGTACACATGATCGAAATGCCGATCGCCGCACCAATGCTGAGAGAATACTTAACGATTTCCCGATCGGAAAGCTTCTAGTAAGACACCGGCAAGATCGTCACCGCATCGGCGCCCGCGCGTTGTGCATATTGCGCACGCCGGGTCGTCTTCGCGGTCGTCAAATCGGAAACCCCGACCACGACAGGCACCCTGCATCGACCGCCGCGATCGTTGTGTCGACGCCGGCTCGCCACCACGGGCGGGTATGAAGGAGGCGTGCGCGAAGAGCCGGAATCACCGTCAGGCATCCGCCGTCGGACATTGCTGACGACGGGCGCGGCGGCGGGCCTCGTCGGCGCAGGCGCCGGGGCTGCCGGGGTTGCGCTGCTTGGGACACCGGGTCGCGGGCCCAGTCTGTGGACCCGGCCCGATCAGAGCGGCGCGCAACCGGTCGGCGGCCTGCATCTGCAGTTCGGCAAAGATGCCTCCACCGAAGTCGTTGTCTCATGGCACACCACCGACCCTGTTCGCAATCCGCGTGTCATGGTCGGCACGCCGACGTCCGGCTTCGGCCGCGTCGTACAGGCCGAGACACGAACCTACCGGGACGCGAAGTCCAAGACCGAAGTCCGCGTCAACCACGCCGTGATCGACCACCTGGTTCCCGACGCCGACTACGTCTACGCTGCGGTGCACGACGGCGCAAACCCCGAGCTGGGGACAATCCGGACTGCGCCGTCCGGACGAAACCCGTTCCGCTTCACGAGTTTCGGCGATCAGGCAACGCCGACCCTGGGCCGACTCCAGAAGACCAGCTACCGCAGCGACAACCTCGGCTCGCCGGCCGCCGGGGATATCACGACCGCAATCGAACGTCTCGGCCCGCTGTTCAACCTCGTCAACGGCGACCTGTGCTACGCGAACCTCGCGAATGACCGCATTCGCACCTGGTCGGACTGGTTCGACAACAACACGCGCTCGGCCCGCTACCGGCCATGGATGCCGGCGGCAGGCAACCACGAGAACGAATTGGGCAACGGGCCGGTCGGTTATGCCGCCTATCAGACCTACTTCGCCTTGCCCGACTCAGGATCCGATGCCGACCTCGGCGGGCTCTGGTACTCGTTTACCGCCGGCTCGGTGCGGGTGATCAGCCTCAACAACGACGACGTCTGCTTCCAGGACGGCGGAAACTTCTACGTACACGGCTACTCGGGTGGCGCGCAAAAGCGTTGGCTGGAAACCGAACTCGCCGACGCCCGGGCCGATCCGCGAATCGACTGGGTGGTCGTTTGCATGCACCAGGTGGCGATTTCCACCACACATCACACCAACGGCGCCGACCTGGGTATCCGCCAGGAATGGCTGCCGCTATTCGACCGCTACCAGGTCGACCTGGTGGTGTGCGGCCACGAGCACCAGTATGAACGCTCGCATCCGTTGCGGGGAACGCTGGACACCGAAACCCGAACACCGATCCCCGTCGAGACCCACGGCGACGTCATCGACACCAGCAAGGGAACCGTGCATCTGGTCATCGGCGGTGGTGGCACCTCGTCGCCCTCGAACACCGGGTTTTTCCCCGAACCCAAATGCCGTGTGCTGACCGGTGTCGGCGCATTCGATCCGTCGATCGGGCGCAAGTCAGCGATCTACGTGATGGAGGATGCGCCGTGGTCGGCATTCCGCGACCGCGAAAACCCCTACGGGTTCGTCGCGTTCGACGTCGACCCGGGCTCGCCAGGCGGCAACACGTCGATGAAGGCGACGCACTATGCGGTCAACGGCCCCTACGGAGCGATCAGCGTGGTCGAACAATTCACGCTGACTCGGCCCCGTCGCGGCTGAGCTTTTCTACGCTTGCCGGCATGACCACTACCGATCTTCCGTTGGCCGGCAAGGTTGCCTACGTGACGGGCGCAGCCCGCGGCCAGGGCCGCTCGCACTGCATCAGGCTGGCCAGGGCCGGGGCCGATATCGTGGCTATCGACGCCTGCGGACCGGTCACCGCGCACAACGGCTATCCCCCGTCGCAGCCGGAGGATCTCGCCGAGACGGTCAATCTGGTGGAGGGTGAGGGACGCAAGATCCTCGCCTCGGAGGTCGACGTCCGCGACGCGGTCGGTCAACAGCGGGTCGTCGGCGACGCCATCGAACAGTTCGGCCGGCTGGACATCGTGGTCGCCAACGCCGGGGTGCTCAATTGGGGCCGGCTGTGGGAGATTTCGGCGGAACAGTGGCAGGACACCCTCGACATCAACCTGACCGGGCTGTGGAACACGATCAAGGCGGTGGTGCCGCCGATGATCGAGGCCGGCAACGGCGGGTCGATCATCGCGATCAGCTCGGCGGCGGGAATCAAGGCCGTCCCCGGCTGCGGCCACTACTGCGCCAGCAAGTTCGGGGTGGTCGGGCTGACCAACTCGCTCGCCGTCGAGCTCGGCGAGTTCGGGATCCGAGTCAACTCCGTGCACCCGTACGGCACGGACACCCCGATGGGTAACGACGTCTCGATGTACCAGGTGTTTGCCGACCACCCGAATTACATCCACAGCTTCTCCCCCGGCGCGCTTCCGACCGAATCGCTTGCCGCCCCGGACCTGATCTCGGACATCGTGGTGTGGCTGGCCAGCGACGCGTCATCGCTGGTTACGGCCGCTCAAATCCCAGCCGACAAGGGGTATTTGAAGATCTAGCTGCGCTTACTCAGCAAAATCTAGATAGTTTCTAAGTAGTTTGTTAGGTTGAACACGCGCCCGACTAAAGCCAATGCTTCGTAGGAAGGGCCCGATGGATCGTCAGCCACTTAGCAAACGGGTGCGCGGGCGTGTACTTGGTCTCGGCGTGACCGGGGCCGCGTCCTTCGCCTTCGCCATGGCACCGTTTGTCACCGCGCCGGCGGCCAACGCCGACGAGTTCGAGGTGATCCTCGACCCCATCATCAATTCCCTCTCGGCCGTCGACCCGACGCTGGGCGCGGATGTGGGCGCGCTGGTGACCAGCTTCGACCCGACGTTCGCCACAGATAGCGCGACCGCGACTTCTGCCTCTGCGGCCCCCGACTTCGCCGAGCTGTTCAACCAGTTCGTCTACGCACCGACTCACACCGCTCTCGAGGACTGGATCAACAGCGACCTCGGTCAGCAGGTCGACGGCTTCATCAACACCACGTCCGGGGAGTTTTTGATCGGTAATGGCGCTCCCGGGACCGAGTTAGACCCCAACGGCGGTGCCGGCGGATTGTGGTTCGGCGACGGCGGCAACGGCTGGGATAGCGACGAAGCCGGGGTTGCCGGAGGTAATGGCGGCGCTGCCGGGATGGTCGGTGACGGCGGGATCGGCGGCGACGGGGGTGCCGGCGCCAACGGTGGCGACGGCGGTGCAGGTGGATCGTTCTTGGGCGTCGGCGGCGACGGCGGCAATGCCGGCGACGGCACCGCACCCGATGGTTTGCCGGCTCTAGGTGGGGCCGGCGGCGACGCCAGCGTGTTCGGCATCCACGGCATGGTCGGCGACTTCGGCACGACAACCGGCGACCCGTCGGCTACCGACTCCCTGGGGACCACCGGCAGTTGGCTCACCAACAGTGACGGACAGGTCGTCATGCTGCACGGGCTCAACGAGGTGTACAAGATCGCGCCCGGCGAGCCTTCTGCCGACGGGTTCGGCGACGACGACGCAGCGTTCCTCGCCGCGAACGGTTTTAACGCTGTGCGGCTGGGCGTCATCTGGTCCGACCTTGAGCCCGAGCCCGGCGTCTTCAACTCCGCTTACCTTGCCTCGATCGAGCAGACCGTGCAGACCTTGGGCAACTACGGCATCCACAGCATCCTCGACTTCCATCAAGACGCTTACAGCAGCGAATTCGGCGGCGAGGGTGCACCGGACTGGGCGGTGCAGACCGACGGAGCGGCCAACCCCTCGCTGCCCTTCCCGTACAACGAATTCTTCAATCCCGCCGAAAGTCAGGCCTGGGATTCGTTCTGGTCTAACTCCGACGCACCGAACGGCATTGGGCTAGAAGACAATTACGCGCAGATGTTGGAGTACGTCGCCAACGCCTTCAACGGCAACCCTAACGTGGCCGGTTTCGAGCTCATGAACGAGCCGTCCGCGGGCTCACAAGCTTTGTCGACCCTTTTTGGCAGCCCGTACTTCGACAGCCAGCAGCTGAACCCGTTCTATGACCAAGGGGCCGATGCGATCCGGGCCGTCGACCCGACCACCCCGATCTTCTACGAACCCAACGTCCTCTTCAACGCGGGCGTGCCAACCCACCTGGGCACGGTGGACGCCACGAACACTGTCTTCTCATTCCACGACTACTGCGAGTTCGACCTGGGGTCCCTGGGTTGCTTGCCGAGCGTGAGCGGAATCGTGGGCAACGCCGAGAATTACGCTCAGGCACAAGGAATTCCGGCATTCATGACCGAGTTCGGCGCCACCAGCAACCAGGCCCAAATCACCCCGCCGATGCAGGGCGCCGACCAGCATCTGCTTGGTTGGACGGAGTGGGCCTACAGCGGCCAAGGCGACATCACCACCACCGCGTCTCCACCGAGCAGCGAGTCGCTGGTGTACAACCCCGAGTCGCCACCGACCGGCTCCAACGTCAACACCGCAAACCTGGACACCCTCGCCGAGCCCTATCCGCAGGTGATTTCCGGCACCCCCACGTCCTGGTCGTTTAACAACGGCACCTTCGACTTCAGCTACTCCACAGCGGAGGCC
>JAFAID010000179.1 GCA_019236925.1 Mycobacterium sp.
CTGTCGATCTTCGGCATGCACCCGGTGGTGGTGCACGGCTCCGAGGAGCTCAAAGCGCGCACGTTGCCGCCGGTCGCGACGGGCGAACTGCACGTGTGCTTCGGAGTCACCGAACCCGGTGCAGGCCTGGACACCTCACGCATCACAACATTCGCTAAACGCGACGGTGACCACTACATCGTCAACGGCCGAAAAGTATGGATTTCCAAGGCACTCGAGTCGCAGAAGATCCTCCTCCTCACCAGAACCCAGCCCTATGACGAGGTCACCAAGAAGACCGATGGGATGACGCTGTTTCTCACCGACCTCGACCGCAGCCGGGTGGAAGTCCGGCCGATCCGCAAGATGGGCCGTAACGCGGTCAGCTCCAACGAATTGTTCATCGACGACCTGCACATTCCGGTGGAAGATCGAGTTGGTGAAGAAGGCACGGGATTTCAATACATCCTCGATGGCCTCAACCCGGAACGGATGCTGATCGCCGCTGAGGCGTTGGGCATCGGCCGGGTCGCCCTGGACAAAGCGGTGAAGTACAGCAACGAACGGCATGTCTTCGACCGGCCGATTGGGATGAACCAGGGTATTCAGTTCCCGCTGGCCGATTCGCTCGCCCGGCTTGACGCCGCCGAGTTGATGCTGCGCAAAGCCACCTGGCTCTATGACAACGGCAAACCGTGCGGACGCGAGGCCAACACCGCGAAATACCTATGCGCCGACGCCGGTTTCACCGCTGCCGACCGGGCACTGCAGACGCACGGCGGCATGGGATATTCCGAGGAGTATCACGTGTCGCGGTACTTCCGGGAGGCCAGGCTGATGAAGATTGCGCCGGTCAGCCAGGAGATGATCCTGAACTTCCTCGGCTCGCACGTACTGAAAATGCCGAGGAGCTACTGATGAGCCGGTATTTCGATCTGTCCAGCCGCGCGGCGCTGGTCACTGGCGCTGCGGGAGGCATCGGCTCTGCGGTCGCCGAGGCGCTTGCTGACGCGGGTGCGGCGGTACTTGTCACCGACCTCGACAAGGACGCGGCAGCAGCCCTGGCACAACGGATCTCGTCGTCGGGAGGACGCGCCGAATCGGCTGCGCTGGATGTATCGGACCGCGAGTCTGCCGACGCTGCGGCCGCGCAAGCGGCAGCACTTGCCGGTGGCAAACTCCACATCCTGGTGAACAACGCGGGTGTGACGCGGCCGGCGATGTTCGAGAAGACCACCCAGGAGTCGTTCCGATTGTTGTTCGACATCCACGTGATGGGAGCGTTCAACTGCACGCAGGCTGCGATTCCGTACATCCCCACCGACGGCACCGGACGCGTCATCAACGTGACCTCAGCGGCCGGACTGACCGGCACCCTCGGTCAGGTCAACTACTCCGCGGCCAAGGCGGGCATCATCGGCTTCACGAAATCGCTCGCGCGCGAACTCGCCACAAAGAACATCCTGGTTAATGCGCTCGCGCCACTCGCCGCCACGCCGATGACCCAAACCATCCGAACCAACGAGAAGTTCGCAGCCAACATGATGATGCGAATTCCGTTGAAGCGCTGGGCCGAACCGGAGGAAGTTGCGGGAGCTTTCGTCTTTCTCGCCTCGGATGCGGCGTCTTACATCACCGGGCAGGTGCTGCCGGTGGACGGCGGCATGGTGATTTGACATCCTCACCACCCTAAGGGGCGGGGATTCCCGGCTCGGCAAGCACCCGAACCTCAAGGAGATCCGAATGTCTGACAGCTTCAACACCGGCAGGGATAAGACCAGCCCTGTCCAGAATGACTCTGGCAGCGTTTCTGTCGCGATCCTGGATCAATCCGCAAGAGTCGCAGACGAAAACCCGTTCCGACAGCAGGAGACGGGACTTGGCTCTCGCGCCGCAACCGCTGCATGTCATCGTCGTGTAGGCGGGCGGCACCAACACCACCTTTCGGCCCGCCCGCTGGGCATACTCGATCAGCGTCGCTTTGGTCGCGCCGATGGCGGCATCCGCAGACTTGCGCGCCATACGAGACTTAGCCAAAAACCGGGGCTTGAAGTCCTCAACCGCCAGTGCCCCATGGTTAGCGACCACTTTGGTAGCCCACTTACGCGCCCTGTCCTGCCGCTGCCGGGCGACTTTCTTAGACAGCTTGGCGACAGCGCGCTTCGCGCCGAGGTAACCCTTGGACGCCCGTTCGCCGCGGGCCGGCTTGCGCCGCGCCATCGTCCGCTGCCGACGAGCAAGCTCCCTGCTGGCACGCTTGCCGTACTCCGAATGCGGCATGTCGTATTCGGGGTCGGTGGTAATCGCCACCGCGCGCACTCCCCAGTCGATGCCGATGGCCCGCTCGCAGACTGGCAGTACCCAGTCATCCCGGTGCACCACGAAACTGGCGTACCAATGTCCGATGCTATCGCGGTAGACGCGGACACTGCTGGGCTCAGATGGCAACTCCCGCGACCACACCACCGGAACGCACAGCCCGCCAGCCAGACACAAGCGACCATCTTTCACGGCGAATCCGCGTTTGGTGTAGTTCAAGCTCGGCAGACTGCGCTTGCCGGACTTGAACTTGCGACGCCCCTTACCTTTAGCGCGCTTAGCGCGGAAGTTGCGCAGCATCTGCTGTTGGGCCACCACGGAGCCCTCACGCAGCCAATCGTGCTCCCGCCGCCAACCGGTAAGCGCATCGTCACGGACCCACTCGCCGGACTCGTTAAGCCGCGCAACCGCTTGATTCCACACCCACCGGCAGCGGTCCCACTCTCGCAGCAATCCCGTCAACGCGGCTGCGCCGGGGCGCAACCTGTACCGATAGCGAACGACCTCCATGCGGCGAACGCTACCGCCGGGGTACGACAACGCCGCCGATTCTTCGCCGGTTTGAAGGCTGGGGCTTCGTGGGCGGAAATTCAGTGATGTCGGCAACCGGGGGGCCGCTGACGGGAGTCACCGTGGTGGCCCTGGAGCAGGCGGTCTCGGCGCCGATGTGCACACGGGTGCTTGCCGACTTCGGTGC
>JAFAID010000301.1 GCA_019236925.1 Mycobacterium sp.
GACGCCCAAGTCGGCTTCCACGGCCACGAGAACCTGGGCCTGGGCGTGGCGAACTCGGTGGAGGCCGTCCGCGCAGGTGCCAAGCAGATCGATGGCTCGTGCCGTCGGTTCGGGGCCGGGGCGGGCAACGCGCCCGTCGAGGCGCTCATCGGGGTGTTCGACAAGATCGGCGTCAAGACCGGCATCGACTTCTTCGACATCGCCGACGCCGCCGAGGACGTCGTGCGCCCGGCCATGCCGGCCGAATGCCCGCTCGACCGCAACGCCCTGATCATGGGGTACTCCGGGGTCTACTCCAGCTTCCTCAAGCACGCCGTTCGTCAGGCCGAGCGCTATGACGTCCCGGCCCACCAGCTGCTGCATCGGGCCGGCCAGCGCAAACTCATCGGCGGCCAGGAAGACCAGCTCATCGACATCGCGCTGGAGATCAAGCGCGAACAAGAAAGCGGGGCCGCGGCCTCGCGTTAGCAAGCCGCTTGAATGTCGGTGTACCCATAGGCTGCCCAAAGGGTGCGCAAAGGTACCGCGAGTAGCCTCGCGCCCATGAGCACCACATCCAAGAAAGTCGGCCCCCGTCGCCGCGGATTGTGCGGCCTGCTCGCCGGGGGGCTGTTGACTGTTACCGCCGCGACGGTGATCGCGTTGCCGGTGGCTAGCGCCGATCCGGGGTGCGATGAGACCGTGGGTCAATCCATCGACTCATACCTGACCCGGCATCCCGACGTGAAGCAGCGGCTGTCTTCACAGTCGCAGGCAGAAGGTGGCGGCCCCAACGTCATCGACTACCTGAATCGGCATCCGGATGTGCGACAGCATCTGATCGACCTGTCGCAGCAGTGCGTGCCGTAGCCGCAGTGAGCGAGCCTCGTCCGTAAGTGCCCGCGCCAACACGCGGGAATGTTCGCCCATTGACGAAAATTAGAACACGTTCTAGCGTCAAGGCGTGTCCGCTCCTCTCTTCTCCGAGCCGCTGCTCTCCTCAATCGCCGAGGCCGAAGAACTTGTCGCCGCCGCACCGCATATCGAGACCGAAGCCGACCTGCTCGAGGGGCTGCAATACCTCGCCGGTTGCGTGGCCGCCTGCACGCACATGGTGTTCGACTACGAGCGTGATCATCCGATGCTGCTGTCGGGCACCGGGCCGTTCATCAAGATGGGCCTGGACAACCCGGACACCCTCTACTTCGGCTGCCGGGTCCAGCCCAACCACGATTACGTGGTCACCGGCACCCGTGGCACCACCACCGACCTGAGCTTCCAGCTGCTCGGCGGTGAGTACACCGACGACAACGTGCCCGCCAGCCAGGCCGCGTTCGACGACCGTGAGCTCGAGATCGCCGCCGACGGCAGCTTCCAGTGGCAGGTGCGACCGACCAGTCCCGGCCAGCTGGTGATCCGCGAGGTCTACGGCGACTGGTCGGCGCGGCGCGGCACGCTGGCCATTTCCAGGCTGGACACCGCGGGCACCGCGCCGCCGACGCTGACCCGCGCGACCATCGAAAAGCGTTACGCCACAGCGGGAAAGCAACTGGTAAATCGCGTGAAGACGTGGTTGCAGTTTCCGCAGTGGTTCTATCTCGACATTCCGGTCAACACCATGGTCGCGCCCCGGCTGACGCCGGGGGGACTGGCGACGCAGTACTCGTCGGTCGGGCATTTCGACTTGCGGCCCGATCAGGCCCTGGTCATCACGCTGCCGGTGACCGACGCGCCCTACCTCGGCTTCCAGCTGGGCAGCATGTGGTACATCTCGCTGGACTACATAAACCACCAGACATCGCTGAATAACACTCAGGCCCAAGCGGATCCGGACGGCAAGGTCCGCATCGTCGTCGCCGACCAGAATCCGGGAGTGACGAACTGGGTCGAGACACTGGGCCACCGGCGCGGCTTCCTGCAGTTCCGCTGGCAGCGGGTCTCCCGACAGCTCGTCGAGGCCGACGGCCCCACCGTCGAGTTGGTCGATGCCGATGCGGTGCCCGCGGCGCTGCCGCACTTTGAGAGTAATAAAATCTCCGAAGATGACTGGCGGGCGCGAATTACGTTGCGCCAACAACAAATTGCGGCAAGGATGCTGGGATGACGAAGATGCTCGACGGCAAGGTTGTGGTGATCAGCGGGGTGGGTCCGGGTCTGGGCACGACGCTGGCGCACCGATGCACACGACAGGGTGCCGACCTGGTGCTGGCCGCCCGCACCCCGGAACGCCTGGACGACGTCGCCAAGCAGATCGCCGACGCCGGCGGTCGGGCGGTGACGGTGCCCACTGACATCACCGACGATGATCAGGTCGCCAACCTCGTCGACGCCACCATCGAGGCTTACGGCAAGGTCGACGTGCTGATCAACAACGCGTTCCGGGTCCCATCGATGAAGCCATTGGCCGGCACGACATTCCAGCACATCCGCGACGCGATCGAGCTCAGTGCGCTGGGGGCGTTGAGGCTCATCCAGGGTTTCACCCCGGCGCTGGCCGCATCGCACGGCTCCGTCGTCAACGTCAACTCCATGGTGATCCGGCACTCGCAGGCGAAATACGGCGCCTACAAGATGGCCAAGTCCGCGTTGCTGGCGATGTCGCAGTCGTTGGCCACCGAGCTGGGTGAGCAGGGCATCCGCGTCAATTCCGTTGCCCCCGGCTATATCTGGGGTGACACGTTGCAGGCCTACTTCAACCACCAGGCCGGCAAGTACGGCACCACGGCCGAGCAGATATACCAGGCCACCGCGGCGAACTCCGACCTCAAGCGGCTGCCCACCGAGGACGAGGTGGCGTCGGCGATTCTCTTCATGGCAAGCGACATGTCCAGCGGCATCACCGGTCAGACGCTGGACGTCAACTGCGGGGAATACCACACCTGATGGCAGCCGCCGGCGACGATGCAGAGCGAAGCGATGAGGAGGAGGCGGCGAAATGGCAGAACGCACCGACATCGCGACCGTCGACGAGCTGCACGCCTCGGCCACAAAACTGACCGGGCTCGACGACTTCGGCGCCGACGACGACAACTACCGCGAGGCGCTGGGTGTGCTGCTTGACTCCTATCAGCGTGAAGCCGGGCTTACGGTGTTGGGCAGCAAGATGAACCGCTTCTTCCTGCGCGGTGCGCTGGTGGCCCGGCTGCTGTCCGAATCCGCTTCGAAGCAATACCCGCAACACTCCGACGTCGCCGTCAAGCGGCCCATCTTCGTCACCGGCCTGGTGCGTACCGGCACCACGGCCTTGCACCGGCTACTCGGCGCGGATCCGGCGCACCAGGGCCTGCACATGTGGCTGGCCGAGTTCCCGCAGCCGCGTCCACCGCGCGACACCTGGGAATCCAACCCGCTGTATCGCCAACTCGACGCGCAGTTCACCCAGCACCATCAGGACAACCCCGGCTACACCGGCTTGCATTTCATGGCCGCATACGAGCTGGAGGAATGCTGGCAGCTGCTGCGGCAGTCGCTGCACTCGGTGTCCTACGAGACGCTGGCACACCTGCCCAGCTACTCGAAGTGGTTGTCGCAGCAAGACTGGACGCCGGCATACCAGCGGCACCGCAAGAACCTTCAGCTGATCGGACTCAACGACGCCGACAAACGGTGGGTGCTGAAGAACCCCAGCCATCTATTCGCACTGGACGCGCTGATGTCGACCTATCCCGACGCGCTCGTGATCCAGACACATCGGCCCGTCGAGACGATCATGGGCTCGATGTGCTCATTGGCGCAGCACACTGCCGACGGGTGGTCGACGTCGTTCGTCGGTGACCAAATCGGTGCTGACGCAATGGAAACCTGGTCGCGTGGGCTCGAGCGGTTCAACAGCGCACGGGCCAAATACGATCCGGGTCAGTTCTACGACGTCGACTACCGGGCATTGATCGCCGACCCGATCGGCACGGTCGCCGACGTCTACCGCCACTTCAACATCCCGCTGACCGACGAAGCCCGGGCAGCCATGGAAAAAAGCCATGCCGACAGCCAGTCCGGTGAACGTGCGCCCAAACACTCGTACTCGCTTGCCGATTACGGGCTGACCGCCGAGCAGGTCAAGGAGCGGTTCGCCGGGCTGTAATGCTTAGGCTAGCCGTCGCCGGCGGGAGGGGCGGTGGACACCGCCTCCAGACAACCCTCAGCGACAGCGTGTTCGATGCTGTCGGTCAGCCTCGGACAGGACCGGGTGCGCGCACTGTCCTCACCGGAAGCGCGTAGCTCGGCGAAATAGGCGCAGCGCTGCGACGCGTCGGCGTTCCACTGCACCGCGGTATGCCCCGGTCCGAGCCGCTTGACGTTGACCGTCGCATGGCAGAACCGGCAGTCCACCGGCTGCAGACCTGACGTCAGGTAACGGGTGCGGTCGGCCTGAGTGGCCTCCCGTACCGCGGCGACGCGCTCCGGGTCATCGGCGAAAGCCGGTGCCTTGGACCAAGATCCGCCGCGCCTCCCGCGAGCGGCCGGTATCGGCTCGTCATCGCTGTCGTGATCGCCATGGAGGATCAGCATCGATCGAGCGAGCCGATCGACGTCGGGCGGCTCCTCGCCTTTGTTCAAGCGCCGCTCCTCTCCCCCTCGCCGCTCCGCGGCTGGGTGGTGCCCCCACATCGCTGCGCTCTGCATCGTCGCCGGCGCGGAGTCATGTTGCCGGCTGCTCCGCCTTCTCGTCAGCCTGGCGTTGCAGGTTCTCCTCGACCTCGACGTGCCACTTCTCGTTGGCGATGGTGGTGTCGACCTCGATCTCGAAGCGGTCGGTCATGTCCGGCGTGACGTCGGCGACGTCGACGTAGAACTGCTGATACCACCGTCGCATCTGGTAGACGGCCCCGTCCTCCTCGACCAAAAGCGGGTTGTCGATGCGGGTCTTGTGTTTCCAGATCTCGACGTCCTGCAGGAAGCCCTTGCTCACGCCTTCGGTGAAGACTTTGGCCAGCTTGTCCGTCATCGCCTCGTCCATGCCCTTGGGTTTTTCGACGATGACACCCCACTGCAGCATGAACGAATCCTGGGTCACCGGGTAGTGGCAGTTGATCAGGATCGACTCGGCCTTGTAGCCGCCGTAGCTGTTGTGCAGCCAGTTGATCATGAACGACGGGCCGAAGTAGGACGCCTCCGAATCCAGTTGTGCCTCACCGTATGAGGTGCCCAGATCGTTGACGTCGGGCCGTCCGACATTGTGCAGATACTGCGAGGCGATATGGCCCTCGAAGACATTCTTGAAGTACGTTGGAAGGCCGAAGTGGATGTAGAAGAAGTGCGCCATGTCGGTGACGTTGTCGATGATGTCGCGGCAGTTCGACCCTTCGATCAGGACCGAGTTCCACCGCCATTCGGTCCACTCGTCGCTGGCCGCTTCGGGAATCTCCGGGATCTGTACCTCGGGCTGCGGCGGGTTGCCCTCGTGGTCATGCCAGACGAACAGCAGGCCGCCGCGCACGTCGGTGGTCCAGGATCGGGTGCGGGCCAGCCGCGGCGTGCGCTTGGCGTACGGGACCAGTTTGCATTTGCCGTCGCCGCCCCAGCGCCAGTCGTGGAACGGGCAAGCGACTTCGTCGCCCTTGATGGTGCCCTGCGCCAGGTTGCCGCCCATGTGCCGGCAGTAGCCGTCGAGGACGTGCACGTCGCCGTGTGAGTCGGCGAACACCACCAGATGGGTGCCGAACGCCTCGACCCCGTGCGGCTTGCCGTCCAGGTAATCCTTGACCGGGCCAAGGCAGTGCCAGCCGCGGGCATAGCAGTCGGGCAGGGTGCCGGCGTCGATCTCGCGAATACCGGCGGTCTCGGTAGCCATGACGCCTCCAACTTCGTCAGCTTCTAACTAGAACACGTTACAGTTTTTCCACGGGGTCGCGCAACGACAGCGGCCGTTACCGCCGGTAAATCAACTCACGACGCCGGAGGACCCCGCCTGGGGTATATGTGAACGATGCCGCTGTATTCCTTCGAAGGCCGATCGCCGAAAGTCCATCCCACTGCCTTCGTCGCACCAACCGCCACCTTGATCGGCGAGGTCACGATCGAGGCCGGGGCGTCGGTCTGGTTCAACACCGTGCTGCGCGCCGACTACGCGCCCGTCATCGTGCGCGAGGGGGCCAATGTGCAGGACGGATCGGTGTTGCATGCGCCGCCCGGCATCTCGGTCGACATCGGACCGGGAGCAACGGTGGCGCACATGTGCATGATCCACGGGGTTCATGTCGGGGCCGAGGCGCTGATCGCCAACCATGCCACCGTCCTCGACGGCGCGGTGATCGGTTCGCGCAGCATGGTCGCGGCCGGGGCATTGGTGATCGGTGGCACCAAGATTCCCGAGGAGGTACTGGTGGTCGGGCGGCCGGCCACGGTCAAGGGCCCGATTGCGGGCACCGGCGCCGAGATGTGGGTGAATGTGAATCCGAAGGCCTATCAGGAGCTGGCCCAGCGCTATCTGACTGGGCTGGAGCCCGTCTAGCCTTACGTTCGTAATACCCAGCGGAAAGCCAGTTTTCGCTGAGCGGTGGCTTATCGCATCCAGTCCGGTGTCACCGGGAGCCCATTGCGGTGGCGGTATTCGGCGATGGCTTTGAGGTTTTTCATCTCCAGCAGATGCCCTGCGCCGAACATGTCCCAGAAGTCACCCACCCACACCGGCCGTTCCGGCGGACTGGCGTCTGGATAAGGGTTGTGGTCGTAGAACGGATGATGACAGTTGGTCCAGAGCACCACCGAGCCCGGCTTGTCCAGCACGGTTTGCGCGTCAATGACCCGCATCAGATAGATCATCCACAGATGCTTGCCCTGGTCCCACGCGCAGTGGTAGTCCACGGTGCGGGCCGGCTCGCTCGCCAGCGTGCGGATGTAGATCTTGGTCCCGGACCCCAGCCGGTCGTAGGCCTGCCATAACCCTGGTTCATCGGTTTCGGTGAACCCGCGCAGACTGTAGGTCCACTCCTCTAGGCAGCGGGTGTCGGCCATGTAGGCGAACAACTCATCGGGCGGACAGTCGATGTAGTCGTTGATGGTGATGTACTGGCCGAATACCTCATCGTGCGGGTATACCGAGTGCATCATTTCCATGATGATCGGGGTGGCCTTCTCCCGCGGGCTGGTTTCGATGCGGGTTAGCCCCTCGATCGGCTCAGCGGTGCCGGTGTGGGCGACGATATCTTCAAGCGCAGGCAGCGACATCGGATCGGTCTCCTTCGTAAGCGAACGACGATTGAGTTCACGGCTTGTAGCGCAGATGATGGCGGTCGCGGCTCCTGTTAAAAGCGTTGCAAACGCGTGGATTTCGCGAGTGTTGCAAATCGGATTGTACACCTGCTGTAAATCTCTGGACGCTGACTTTATGCATGCGATTTCTCGGTCGATTCGATTGAACCGATTGAGGCTCGGCCTCGTTATATATCGTGTTATTGCCCCGCGAGGTGACGTTCGCAGGGGCATCGCAGTCGGTCGCGTAGAGGTCGCCGCGGCCGGCTGAGTGCTGCGGCCTCGCGGGAGGACCATGACTACCCGACTCGATACCCGCGATCTGCCCAGGCGTGAGCTGACGATCGAGCTTCGCGACGTGGTGCGCGAGTACCGGGTCGGCGGTCAGTGCGTGCGCGCACTCGACCGGATCAACCTGCGGTTCCAGGGCGGGCAGTTTGTGTCGGTAGTCGGTCCGTCGGGGGCGGGCAAGAGCACATTGCTGCATCTGCTTGGCGCATTGGATTCGCCAGATTCCGGCTCGATCAAATTCGACGGCGACGAGATTGGCCGCCTCAGCGACGAACAGCAGTCGGAATTTCGCCATCACCGCGTGGGATTCGTCTTCCAGTTCTTCAACCTGTTGCCGACCCTGTCGGCGTGGGAAAACGTGGCGGTCCCGAAGCTGCTTGACGGTATCCGGCTGGGCAAGGTCAAGTCGGATGCGGTTCGGCTGCTGGACCGGGTGGGGCTCGGCAACCGGACCCAGCACCGGCCAGCGGAGCTATCGGGCGGCCAAATGCAGCGGGTCGCGGTCGCACGCGCGTTGATAATGAACCCAGCGCTGATTCTCGCCGACGAACCGACCGGTAACCTCGACTCCGCAACGGGCACTTCGATCTTGGCCCTTCTTGCCGAGGTGGCACACGAGGACGACGGCAGTCGGCTGGTGGTGATGGTTACCCACAACTCCGGTGCCGCGGCGACGACGGATCGGATAATCACCCTTCAGGACGGTCGGGTCGGTTCCGACGCGTTGTCGGTGGTGCCGGGATGAGACCAGGCTCGGCGATCGCTGCTGCGGCGAGCCGGCTACGGGTATTCAGCCTCCGCGAACTCGTCGTGCATCGTCGCCGCACAATGGCCTCAATCGCCGTAATGGCAGTGTCCGCAATGTATCTGGTTGCGGTATTCGGAATCTTCGGGTCGATCACCGGATCGGTCAATCGGCTGGCCGACGGGATCGCGGGCGTTGCCGCGCTCGAGGTGTCGGGCATTACCGACGCGGGGTTTCCCGACACGATCACCGCCGATGTCGCCACCGTCCGCGACGTCGCGACCGCGGCACCGATGATTCGGACGTCTGCGCCGACGGCATCAGGTCCGGTTCTGCTGTTCGGCGCAGATGCGAGCAGCGCTGCGTTGGGTGGTGCGTTGAAAGACGCGGTCAGGAAACCGTTGAAGGCGCTGTCGGCCAACCCCGACGGTGTCCAGGTCGGTCCCGGTGTCGGTCACGCCAAAGGCGAGACATTCCGGCTGGGATCGGCTTCGGTCACAGTCACGGATGTGCTCACCGGCAAGCAGCTTGCGGACCTCAACGGCGGACACTACGTCCTCGCTCCACTTGCTCTGGCGCAGAACATAACCGGGCGAAAAGGCCAGCTCGACTCGATACTGGTCACGACGAAATCCGGCGCCAATCTCGCAGCAGTGCGCGCTGCGATCACAGCCGCGGTGAAGGGCCGGGCGATCGTTGCGGATCCGAGTATGCGGGCAACCCGAGCCGGCGACGGTGTCAAGCTGATGAACTACATGGCGTTGATGGGTGCCGGAGTTGCGTTGGTGGTGGGCGCTTTCCTGATTTACACCACGATGACGATGGCGATCACCCAGCGCCGGCCGGTCATCTCGATGCTGCGCGCGATCGGCGGTCGACGCGCCACCATCGTTCGCGACTTGCTCGCCGAAGCTGCGATCCTCGGAGTGATCGGCGGAGCCATCGGGTCGGGCATCGGAATACTCTTGGGCCGTATCGCGATTGGCCGATTGCCTCCGGTAATCACGCAAGGTCTCGAAGCTCGGGTCGAGTACTGGTTGCCTGGCTACGCGATCCCGGTCGCGCTGGCCGCGACGGTGCTCGCCAGTGCGGCAGCGTCGGCGATGGCTGCGCGGCAGGTGTACAAGGTTTCACCGATCGAGGCCTTGGCTCCGGTCGGGGTTTCGGCCGCCGATTTCGTACCACGATGGCTGCGGATAGCAAGCGGGATTGCGGCCGTCGTGGTGTTCGCGGCATCGATCCTGGTCGTCGTCGACCGACGCGGCACGTTGGCCTTCGTCGCGATCTTTGCTCTGTTCAGTGCTGAGATCGCGCTGGGCTTCGCGCTCACCACGCCCATCGTCAAGGCCACTGCGGCGACAGCGCGAACGTTCGGATCGGTTGGGCCACTTGCCGCGGCGACGATCGAGCGTGCGCCGCGGCGGGTGTGGGCCACGGTGATGACAGTGCTCATTGCGGTCGTCACCACCGTGGTGATCACCGGTACCAACGCCGACATGATCCGGTCGGCGCGGGCCATCTTCGCACCGGTCGCGAGCGTCGACGTGTGGGTGAGCGCGGATCCCCCCGACAGCTATGCGGCCGACGCGCTGCCGCAAGGTCTTGCCGGCAAGGTCGCCGCTGTGCCGGGGGTAAGACGTGTCACCGAGGGCGCATCCGGGTTCGCCGAGATCGGCGGCACGCGCGTGATGCTCGACGGGTTTTCCGCCGGGACCGCCGATCCGCTCTACCGGGCGCTCGGTGAACAGGTACGCGATGCGGTGATCGCCGGGCGGGGCGTGGTGCTTTCGCAGAACCTCGGCAAAACCCTCCACGTCCGGGCCGGTGACGACCTTCAGCTGCAAACGCCACACGGCCCGCGTCGGACGGCTGTGCTGGCCCTGGTCCCGTATTTCTCGACCGTCATCGGCACCGTCGGGATAAGCCTCGATCGAATGCGGGCGTGGTTCGATCGTCCGGCAGCGACAGCACTCCAGATCACCGCGGCCCCAGGCGTGGACCCGAATCGCCTGTTGGCCGACGTCCGCCATGTGGTGCCGGCGCCGAACTACGTATACAGCGGCCGCACGGCGCTGGCGGGCCTCGAGGCGCCACTGCATCAGAGCATGTTTATCGCCAACGCCGTATGGATCATCGTTGTATTCGTCGCAGCGGTAGCACTTTTCAACACATTGACGCTCTCGGTGCTCGAACGGCGTCGTGAAATTGGTGTGCTACGCGCGATGGGAACCAGCCGGCGGTTCACCTTGCGGATGATCCTGGCCGAGGCGGCCGCCATCGGTGTCGTCGGCGGTGTCTGCGGGCTGCTATTCGGCCTGACAGACCAATGGCTCTACAGCCTCGTGAGCGGGGACCTGATGAACTTCACCGTCGGCTTCCGGCCGAGCCCGACGGCACTGGTCTTCACTGTCGGCGCGATGGCGATCAGCCTGCTCGGGTCGCTGCCGCCGGCGCGACGCGCGGCGCGACTGAACATCATCGAGGCCGTCGGCGTCGAGTAAGACGACGGCGACCTCAGTTCAGCCATCCACTTCAGAGGCCGAAGAAGTCGTTTGCCACAAGGATATCCCACAGCCCGGCGAGGGGATCCGTGAAAGGAATGGTGGTCATGCTGTTCAGAGCCGGATCCATCGAATCTGTAAATGTGTTGACGGTTATGCTGGCCGTCCCTACGCCCGTGTCGTCGGGCAGCGTTACCCCTAACCCTGCCAAGAGATCCGACGTGTCCTTTCCGGAAGTCAGCACATCCGTGATGCCGAGCTTTGGGATCTCTAGGATCATCCCTTCAAAAGTGTCGTCGGGGTCGGCCGCCCCGATGTCCGTGATGCCAAAGAGCTTGAACAACGGGTCGGTGGCAGAGATAAAGTCCGGGTCGCACCCCAGGGTGTCGTCTGTGCAGGCGTGGGCGACGGGGCTGGTTGCCAACGGGATGAGCCCTGCGGCCAGGAAAGCACCGGCAGCCGTGCCGATAGCGCGTGTGATAGGGCGGGCACTCATCGGAGACTCCAATCGTGATGTGAGCTAGCTCACAGTGTAATAGAAACCTGAGCACATGCCAAGAAAAATCTGAGTGAAATCGATCCTCACCAGGCTCGATCCCGCCGGCCGGTGGGATCAGAATCCACATGGGAGAAGCGCGGTGAACAGTCGTGCCCCCTTTGACTCGGTGATGATGATGTTGTGGGTTGCCCGACAGTCGGCGACTCGCGAGTGACGAGAAACCGGCTGTATGGCTACACGAGCCGAAGATGAATATGCACTTATAAAACACTCAACAAGCGATGAACAAACGATAACGGTCGAAGCCTAGCGCTCGATGGCGGTCGCGAAACCCTGCAGATGAGGTGTGCAGGGTGGCGGCACCAGGGTGCGTCGGATGCTGCGCAATCCGCCAGTGTCGAATCCGGCCGCGGCAATGGCGTCGACGGTTCGACGATTCGGCTCGCAACCGGAAGCCAACCAGGACCACGGCTTTGCGATCAGATCCTGGAACCGACCCATCAAGCCATCCCCGCGGACATGCTCGAGGACCACCAGCCTGCCGCCGGGTGCGAGCACCCGCCGTATCTCGCCGAGGGTAGCGGCCACATCATCGACCGAGCACAACACCAGCCCGACATGCACCGAGTCGAAGCTGTCGTCCGGGAACGGAATTGATTCGCCGATCCCGTCGACGACGTCGATTGCAATGCCGTGGCGGCGAGCCAGAGCCGAAGCCATCCGGCGCATCGGCGCCTCCGGTTCGACTGCAGCGACCGACGTCACCGCAGGTGGAAGAAACAGCAGGTCGGTTCCGGGGCCCAGACCCACCATCAGCAGCCGGCCGGTGGCATTGCTCATCGCCTCTCGGCGATACCGGCGGTAGAACAGCCGGTCGAAGAGCGGCATGCCGAGTCGATAGATGTACGGGAATAACGGATTATGGCGTCTCATCGCTACCCAAATCCAGTCGGAAAGGCGGGTATTCGTCGCGCATCAACGACACATACACCGCCACCCGGTAGCGCCAGCGAACGATGCCCAGGAGAAGGTCGCGCATGCCCGGCGGGATCGTGCCGGTGAACAAAAGCCAGAAGGGTGCGATGACACACAGCAACTGCAGCAGCGGCTCCATCGCCCAGCACAGGAGGATCTGCGGGAGCGCCAATAGCCACCACTTCACCAGCACAGCCCAGTTTGTCAGCTGTTCCGGATAGTCGACCGCGAGATCGCCCGGATAGTCGGGCCGGGACGCGAGCGTGAAGGGCGGGTACTTGTCGGTGCTGTTCATTGGAAATCGATAATTCATCACCCGCCACGACCAGCGCAGCACCCCGACGTTGAAGTCGAAGAGTGGGCGCGGATACCGCCCGGTGAACAAGATGGCAACGCCGGCAGCGACGGTCACTAGCGGATAGGCCAGGTAGAGCAGTATCAATATCGGATAATGCGGCACTGCCAGCACGCACCACTTGAACAGCCAGAGCCAGCGCGAGGGTGTGTCGAAATCGCCTCGTACTCGTACGGGATCGTTCCCAACAATGGGCTCGTCCACGCTGTCCATCCTGCAACTCCCCAGGCCGATATGCAGGTCGCTCCAATTTGATTACGGGTCAGAAGAGTGCTGGGTTCAGATCTTGCGCGCGCTCGCGGTTGCCTGGTCAAGCTCCCAGTACCCGCGCAGCGCTACCAACTGGCCGCCGTCGTTGGCCTTATAGGTGAACACGCCTTCCGCGGTGACCTGGTATCCGGCCGCCGTGATCAGGATGTGGCCGACGTTGGCTTCTTCATTGCCGCATTGGTAGGTGTCGCGGAAGTGGAATTCGATCTTGTCTGTCGGCGCAATCGCCTTGTCCCAGAACGCCGCAATGGCATCGCGGCCACGATGCCCCTTGCCCTCGGGATCGAAATGTGACGGGCCGATCGGGTCCTCGACGATGGCGTCGTCGGCGAACACCGCCAGCCACGCCTCTTTGTCTCTGGCTCCCACCGCGTCGCGGGAGCGCTTGCCGGCCAGGTGTGCGGGAGAGTCGGCCATTAGTCCTGCCATCCCGAGTGGATGTAGGTGTCCGCGAAGCGTTTCAACGAATCCTCCTTCTTCTCTATCGGCGCATCGAAGCCCAGCCCGTCGAAAACCCAAGGAATGACGATGTTGTCGGTGACGCCGATGTCGGCTAGTTCGCGGTGGCCGTCCACCCCGAACTTGTCGATGCAGACCGCCTGGTATTCGAATGGGACATCAGCCCGGTCGTACTCGGCGAGCAACGCCTTGAGTTTGCCGATGGTTTCGGCAAGCTGGTCGGCGGTCATCATCGCGCTGGTCCAGCCGTCGCTGACCCGAGCGGCGCGTTTGAGCGCGACCTCGGTGTGGCCGCCCACGTAGAAGGGTACGGGTTTGCTTGGTGCCGGGCTCATCTGCAGCTTGTCGAAGTCGTAGAACTCGCCGTGGAATTCGACCATCCCGCCGTCGAGCACGAGTTTGATGACCTCGATCATCTCGTCGACGCGTTTGCCACGCCGCGCGTACGGCACCCCGCACCACTCAAATTCTTCTGGGGCCCAGCCGATTCCGACACCGAAACCGAACCTGTTGTTGGTCAAGTTAGCCACCGAGCCGACTTGGCGTGCCAGCAGCAGCGGGTTGCGGGAGCCCAGCTTCATCACGTTGGTGTAGAAAAACAGCGTCGACGTGACCGCGCCCATCGCGCCGGCAGCGATCAGCGGATCGACCCACGGTGTGTCCTCGTTCCACATCCGTGACCCGTCCGGGGTGTACGGGTAATCGGCGGCGGCCTTCTCCATGTAGAACAAGGAGTCCGGCAGCGCGATCGAGTCGAATCCCACCTCTTCGGCGGTTTTGGCGAGGTCGACCAACTGATCGATGGGCCCCATCGCGATGCTGCAGGTGTACTTCACGGCTTATCAGCCCCCACTACCCACATCGAGTAATACTGCGAGCCACCGCCGTAGGCGTGGCCAAGCGCCTTGCGCGCGTTGGGAACCTGGTGATCGCCCGCCTTGCCCATCACCTGGATGGCGGCTTCGGCGAACCGAATCAGACCCGATGCGCCGATCGGGTTCGACGACAGCACGCCGCCAGAGGCGTTGAGTGGAATCCGCCCGCCGATCGCGGTTTCGCCCGCCTCGGTGAGCTTCCAGCCTTCGCCTTCGGGCGCGAAGCCGAGGTTCTCCAGCCACATCGGCTCGAACCACGAGAACGGCACGTAGACCTCGGCGGCGTCGATCTCGTCGATCGGGCTGGAGATACCGGCGGCCTTCCACAGCGCCTTGGCGGCATCGCGCCCGGCCTGCGGGTTGACCTGGTCTCGGCCGGAGAACGCCAGCGGTTCAGTGCGCAACGCGGTGGCGTGGATCCATGCCACCGGGTGGCCTTCGGCGACGCGCTTGTCGGCGATGTCCTCGTTGCCGATCACCAGCGCACAGGCGCCGTCGGAAGACGGGCAGGTCTCGTCGAAGCGTATTGGGTCCCACAGCATCTGCGAGGCCAGGACCTTGTCCAGGGTGATGTCCGGTTGATGCAAATGCGCCAACGGGTTCTTGGCACCGTTCAGCCGGTCCTTGACCGCCACCATGGCACCGATGTGCGTCGGCGCGCCCGATCGGCGGATGTAGGCGCGCACGTGCGGAGCGAAGTAGCCGCCCGCGCCGGCGCCGACCGGCTTGGTGAACGGCACCGGAATGCTCAACGCCCACATGGCATTCGACTCGGACTGTTTCTCCCACGCCATTGCGAGCACCCGGCGGTACTTACCCGACTGCACCAGGCTGGCCGCCACCACACCGGTGGACCCGCCGACCGAGCCCGCGGTGTGCACCCGGATCAGCGGCTTGCCGGTCGCACCCACGGCGTCGGCCATGAACAGCTCCGGCATCATGACGCCCTCGAAGAAGTCGGGCGCCTTGCCGACGACGACCGCGTCGATGTCGTCCATCGTCGACCCGGAATCGGACAATGCTTTGTCGATGGCCTCGCGAACCAGGCCGTTCATCGAGACATCTTGGCGCTTGGCGACGTACTTCGTCTGGCCGGTGCCCAGCACCGCAGCGAGCTG
>JAFAID010000434.1 GCA_019236925.1 Mycobacterium sp.
GGCGCCCATCTCCTCACCGACCGCCAGCAGTAGCTCGTCCGCGGGTGTGCGCCGCGGATGGGTCACCACGCCGAGCATCCGTTCGGCCACCGCGTAGTGCTCGTCGAGGTCGAGTCGCTGGCCGGTGAGGCGCTCGCACTCGTCGAAGAACCCGCCGCCCGCGCGGTACAGCGTCTGCGCGTACACGAGGCTGCCGCCGCCAACCCCGCTGCCGGACAGGATCATTGCGTCCTTGAACCGGGTCATCCGCAGGATCCCCTTCATTCCCAGGCGCGGCATCCACAGCGAGCGGCGCAGCTGTGTGAGCCGCTCGGCGAACTCGTGATCAGCGAACCGTCGCCCGCACTCGATCACCGCCACCCGATAACCCTTCTCCGCTAGCCGCAACGCTGATATGCTGCCGCCGAACCCGGAGCCGACGATGATCCAGTCGAAGTCGTGGCGGGTGCTCACGCGATCACCGCCGTTGGGGGGGCCGCGAGTTGCTTGGCGAGGAACTCGGTCTGCGCGTCGACCACATGCTCGAATGTGTCATCGAAGTAGAGCCCGAAATGACCCACCGGCCACCTCGTTACCTGCGCCTCGTTGATGCGCGAGGCGGCGCGCTCCGTCGCCTTCGGCGGCGTCAACTCGTCGTGCTCGCACAGGCACACCAGCACCGGGCAGCCGATCCGGGCGCTGCGGCGCCCCGGCCGGTAAAACCCGATCCGCAGCGCGATCCGCGCCGCCACCGACTCCTCAAAGCCCGGGGGCGCCATCCGCTGCATCGCCTGCACCGCATCCTCGCCCACCATCAACGCCACCGACCCCTTTCGGCCGACCAGCGCGACCCGCACCGGTGGGCGACCGAGCAGCCGCGCCGCCTGGTCGCGCAGGCCAAGCAGCGTCAGGCTGACGATCTGCGACAGGCTCATCCGCCGCAACGTGGTCGGGCCGTCGACGAACGGGCACTGGGAAACGACGGCCGCGATCCCGTGATCCTCCGCGGCGAGCTTCAGCACATGCCCGCCCGCGAATGATGTCCCCCAGATCGCCACCCGGCCGCCGTCCACTTGCCGGCAGCGGCGCGCGAACGCGATCGCCTCGCGCCAGTCCTGCAGCTGATGACCGACGTCCACCACCTGCCGCGGCTGGCCGCCGCTGGCACCCAGGTGACGGTAATCGAACTGCAGCACCGCCATTCCGGCCGCGGTGAATCGCTGGGCGTACTCGGGGAGGGGAGGCATCTCCCGCACCGCGCCCAGGCCATGTGCCATCACGACCACCGGCGGTCGGACAGCTCCCTCAGGCAGATACAGCCACGCCGCCAGTTCAGTGTCGCCAGACGGGATCCGTTGCTCGAGTGGGGTGGGCATGGTGGCGCTCTCCTTCGAAATGCTGTGTTCAGGAGGCGACCGTACACTACTGTTCGATATTCAGTCAATACTGTTCGTATTCTGGCCAGACATGTTTGCGATGAGTACGATAGCGTCTCATGGCTACGCGCAGTTCATACGTGATCAGGGCACTGCCCGGCATCTCCGGCGATTCCGCAAACGGGGTTCTCGTCGCATCCCCGCGCGGCAGGATGCTCGACGCGATGACGGCCAGCGTCGCCGAGAACGGCTACCCAGCAACCAGCGTCGGGGACGTAATCAAGCGCGCGCGCGCGTCCCGCAGCACTTTCTACGAGCAATTCACCGACAAGGAGGACTGCTACCTCGCCGCCTACCGGCTCGCCAGCGACCACGTTGCTGGATGCCTCGCCGAAGCAGCACAGACAACCGCGGCGAACCCAAGCGAGCGCCTCGCACGGATCTTCGACGCCTATCTGACAGAGCTGGCGCGCTATCCACTCGCCGCGCGCGCGTTCCTGGTCGAGATCCGCGCCGCTGGCGCACCCAGCCAACAGCATCACCGCGCCGTCGTTGATCAGTTCGCCGAGCTGCTGCGCATCCCCGGCGGCGACGAGGACCGGCTCGCGCGGCTCGCGGTCGTCGCGCTGACCGACGAGCTCGTCGTCCGCGAGATGACCGACCACGGCGTCGAACAGCTCCCCAAGCTCGCGCCCGCGCTCAACAAGCTCGCCGCGCGGATTGTCACCCCGGGGGCGAACTGAGCGACCGCTCGGACAGAGCGAGGCAGTCGCGGCGATGCACCGGCCAGGGCGATGCACCGGGCAAGAAGGATGATCTCGGTCTCGACAAGCGTCTACCTGTCAGCCTTCGGCACCGAGTTCTGCAACGTGTGCTTGACCACCGACGGATACGACGCACGAGGCCGGGCTCACTCCCTTACAGGGGACGTCTACTTTGGCCAAGACCCCAGACTCCCGTAGCGCTGAGCGGGCAATCCGCGCGGAGTGAATCGGTCTCAGCGTCAATGGTGTCGAGATGGACAAGAAGCTTTGAACGCCAAGTTCAAAGAAGCAATCTGGCGGATTGATCTGACTAGGGTGGTCAATCGCCGCCATGAGTGCGGCAGCTTGGGCGGCCAGAAGGCGGGTTTGGCCCTAAATCGTTGGAGGATTGTCATGGCCGCGACGGGTAAGCCAAACGTCTTGTTCCTAATGAGTGACGACATCGGCTGGTTCAACGCCAGCTGTTACAACCACGGAATCATGGGGTATCGCACCCCGAACATCGACCGCATCGCCGCCGAAGGGGCGATATTCACCGACTTCTACGGCCAACAAAGCTGCACCGCCGGCCGAGCTGCCTTCATCACCGGCCAGCAGCCCATCCGCACCGGGCTGACCAAGGTCGGAATACCGGGCGCCAAAGAAGGACTGAGCGCCGACGACCCCACCATCGCGCAATTCCTGAAGAACTTCGGCTACGCGACAGGCCAATTCGGTAAGAATCACCTCGGCGACCGCAACGAGCATCTACCCACCGTGCACGGCTTCGACGAGTTCTTCGGCAATCTGTATCACCTCAACGCCGAGGAGGAACCCGAGAACGTCGACTACCCAAAGGACCCCGCGTTTCGCGAGCGCTTCGGCCCGCGCGGTGTGCTGCGATGCAAGGCCAGCCACACCGACGACCCCACCGATGACGAGCACTTCGGCAAGGTCGGCAAACAGATCATCGAGGACACCGGACCACTTACCCGCAAGCGGATGGAGACCGTCGACGAAGAGTTCATCACCGCCGCAATCGAGTTCATGGAGCGCAACACACGAGCACAGGTGCCCTGGTTCTGCTATTTGAACACCACCCGGATGCACGTGTGGACGCATCTGAAACCGGAATCGGAGGGCAAGACCGGGCTGGGGGTGTATGCCGACGGCATGGTGGAGCTGGACGGCTACGTCGGACAGCTGCTCGACAAGCTCGACGAGCTAGGGGTGGCCGACAACACCATCGTGGTGTTCACCACCGACAACGGCGCGGAGGTCATGACCTGGCCCGACGGCGGCACCACGCCGTTCCGTGGCGAGAAGGACACCAACTGGGAAGGCGGCTGGCGCATACCATGCCTGATGCGCTGGCCCGGTGTGATCCAACCCGGCCGGGTGGTCAACGATATCTGCTCGCTGCAAGACTTTCTCCCGACGTTCGCCGCGGCAGCCGGCGAACCCGACCTGGTCGAGAAGGTGAAGACGGGCTACCTGATCGGCGATAAGACCTTCAAGGTGCACATCGACGGCGTCAACCTGCTGCCGTTCCTCAGCGGTGAGCAACACGAGTGCCCGCGGGAAGGATTCGTCTACTGGAGCGACGACGGCGAGTTCCTCGCGCTGCGGGTCAGGCGCTGGAAGATGGTGTTCGCCGAACAACGGAGCACCGGATTGGCGATCTGGCGCGAACCGTTCTCGCCTTTGCGACTGCCGAAAGTATTCGACCTGCGAACCGACCCGTTCGAGCGGGGCGATGAAGGCGACTTCTTCTACGCCAAGTGGTTCGCCGACCACGCCTTCCTGGTGTATCCGGCGCAGGCAATCGTCGCGCAGTGGCTCGCCAGCTTCAAGGAATTCCCGCCGCGTGCGAAAGCCGCCAGCTTCACCATCGACAAGATCATGGAACAACTAACAGCAAAGAAAGACTGAGGGTCGACAGCATAAGCCCCTGCGCGGGTCACTGCGCCGCGCTTGTGCGGGAGGCCACGGCATCATCAACAACCCTCAACGTGGAGCAACTGAACGACTTCGTCGCAAGCCGAGGCGGCTGAGCACCTGTCCCCCAAAGCATCCGCGTCCATGTCGGTGCGCAATGCCCCTTGATACCAGTGAAGAAAATTTTCACACGGACTCCAGTGGATCACACTCCAGTGGAACCATTCCTTCTGCTCACCAGCGCCCTTACGTGGTGTGTAACGAAGCCGGGCACCCTTATCACCCCGACACGCTGTCCAAGATGTGGGCCAAGGCCGTCGCCGCGGCCGGTGTGCCTCGGATCCGGCTGCACGACGCTCGGCACACCTGCGGCACCACGATGCACCTCCAGGGCGTCCCGGCCGCGGTGATCGCGGCCTGGCTCGGCCATGCCGATGTGGCGTTCACGATGCGGACGTACGTGCACTCGCAGCCCGACGCCCTGGCCGACGGCGCGCAGAGTTTGGCACGAGTTGTGACAATTCGTGACAACTTTCCAGGCGCCTGACAAGGGGCCAACGCATTTGAGCTGGTCTTGAGCGCGCCTGTTCAGGTCTTGAGCGCGCCCGAAGAGATTCGAACTCCCAACCTTCTGATCCGTAGGCATAGGCGGAAGACACGACGAGGCATGATGGAAGTTCTTGTGTGATGTAGCGGGGGGTGTGGGGATGCCCGGCTGTCGTCAGCGTTGTCGTCAGAAATGTCGTCCGCGCACTGCAACTTGAGGACAGACACTCTGCCCGCTGCGGCCCGCCAGATCATCCAATTTGGCCAGCCCCGGCGACATGATCACCTCGACACTGACGGGTGATAGCTGGGCAACTACCGGCACGGGCAGGAGCCGAGGTATCGCATGATGTGCCATAAGCCGCTGATCTGCGCTGATGTTTTTAGCGCGCCGGTAGGCGCCTACGGAGATGCCTGGACCACCGTCACTTGACCGTCATCCGGCCCGCTGGGGTGATGCGATGCAGTAACCCGGCACACGGCTGCCCGGAGCGTGGGCCCGATGCCCGGCCCCGCGCGCTGGGTGATCACAGCAGACAAGTCTGGTCAGTGGTGACACGATACTTGCGTGAACCACACCGGGCCGGGCCGCGCGAGATGACTGCTACGGAGCTTTCGTGCGGATCTTGCGGCACGGCGCTGAACGAGAAAGCCAAGTTTCTGCAGCGAGCGGGGTGCAGCTGTTTCAGCAGGCACGCAACCGGCCGAGTACAAGCGAGTCACCGTCTTGTTCGCCGACGTAGTGGAACCTGAGCTGGTTCGGATCAGCGGTGCCGACGCGCCGGCGCACCCAGTCGCTCTGTCGCGGCAGTAAGGAACTTCCGTTGAACGCAACCTCTGAAGCACCGACTCTGGTGTTGGGCGCCACCGGCGGGCAGGGCGGAGCGGTTGCCGATGCGCTGCTGGCACGCGGGGTCCGGGTGCGCGCGCTGGTACGCCGGCCAGACGCCCCGTCGGTTCAGCGCCTGCGTGAGCGCGGCGTCGAGGCTGTCGTTGGCGCTCTCGACGACAGCAGTGCACTTGGGGTGGCGATGCGCAATGTCGCAGGAGTGTTTGCGGTGACCACTCCATTCGAGGCAGGGGTTGATGCCGAGGTGGCCCAGGGCCGTGGGATCGTGGCCGCGGCCGTCGACGAGCAGGTGCCACACCTGGTGTTCAGCTCGGTCGCCGGCGCAGACCAGCACACCGGGGTTCCGCATTTCGACAGCAAGGCCATTATCGAGACGGAGCTGGCAGCAAGCGGTGTGCCCCACACCATTACGGCTCCCACCTACTTCTTCGACAACGCGCTCGGCGGTGCAGACCGCATCGATGCCGGGATCCTCGATCTGCCGCTGCCGCCCGACCGTCCGCTGCAACAGCTGGCCCGCCCAGATCTGGGGGCGTTTGTCACGAAGGTGCTAGTTGACCCGACTCCATACCTCGGGCAGCGTATCGAGCTCGCCAGCGACGCCCCCACCCCAGCGCAGATGGCCGAACTGCTCAGCGCGGCGTTGGGCCGACCGGTGCGGCATGAACAGACTCCACTCGAATCGATCCGCAACCCAGACATGCACGCGATGTGGATGTTCCTCAATGGCCCGGGCTATCGCGTAGACCTTGAGGCTCTGCATGCCGCGAACCCAGACATCGTGTGGCAGTCGTTCGCCGACTGGGCACAGCACACCTTCGAATCCCGAAGTTCAACGTAGGCGGGAGCAGGGATGAGCGTTCTATCGGGAAGGCGAGCCCTGGTAACCGGCGGTTCGCGGGGGATCGGTGCGGCGATCGTGAGACGGCTGGCCGCCGACGGCGCAATGGTGGGGTTCACGTACGCCGCGTCGGGAGGTTCGGCAGACAAGCTGCGTGCGGAGGTCTCGGCACAGGGCGGTACGGCGGTGGCTATCCAGGCCGACAGCGCCGACGCCCAGCAGGTAACCGCTGCGATCGATGAGGCGGTGGCGGCCCTTGGCGGCCTGGATATCCTCGTAAACAACGCCGGCGTGAGTACATCCGGCGTCGTCGAATCGTTTCCGCTGCAGGACTTCGATCGGATGCTGGCGGTCAATGTTCGGGCAGTGTTCGTGGCGATCCAGCGTGCGATTCCCCATCTGGGTACAGGCGGCCGCATCGTCACCATCGGCAGCATTTTCGCTGAACGCGTGCCGCGCCCTGGCAGCGCTGCTTATGCCATGACCAAGGCCGCTTTGGCCGGGTTGACCCGCGGGCTGGCCCGCGAGCTGGGGCCGCGCGGCATCACCGTCAATGTCATCCAGCCGGGGCCTACGGCAACCGACGCCAATCCGGATTCGGGTGAATTCGCTGATGCCATGCGGCAACTCACCGCAGTCGGTCATTATGGTCGTCCCGAGGACATCGCCAGCGCTGTAGCTTACCTAGCCAGTCCGGAAGCGGGATTCATCACCGGCATTGCCTGGAACGTCGACGGCGGGTTCACCGCCTGACCGCCGGTGGTGGTCGTGCTACTTACGGCGCCAGAGTAGCCGACGCCGGATTCCGGGCCACAACCGGATACGCCGGGCTGCTGTCGTGGCTGCGCACTTTCGGGCGCCTTGCGGCGGTCGGAGTCGACAATACGGGCTCGGCGATGCGCTTGTTGAGTCTCCGACGCTTGTCGATGTCGACCTGTTGTTCGGTCATCCCTGGTGCTGTTGCAACTCGAACAGCGGGATGACGCGATGGGTCCTCCCTTGGTACTCGCCGAAGACCGGCGCCGTGGCGACGACCTGAGTCCACAAGGCTTCGCGCTCCGCGGCCGACAACGCGCGCGCCGTCGCGTCGAAAGATTCCGTGCCGACTTCGACATGCACCGAAGGATTTGCCCATAGATTGCGCACCCATGCCGGGTGGGATTGGGCGCCCCAAGAGGATCCGACGATGATCAGCTTGCCGTCGAACCGGAAGTACGCCAGTGGGGTAGTGCGAGGCTGTCCGGTTTTTGCCCCGGTCGTCGTCAGCAGCAGAAGGTTCGCTCCTTCGTACTTGCCGGCGACCTTGCCGCCGTTGGCGCGAAACTCTTCGACGAGCGCCGTGTTGAAGGATTTGATGGTTCCTACGTCGGGCATCTGTTCGGCCACGCCTCATGAACCTTTCCAGCGGAATTTGTATTCCGCGCCGAAATCAGCCACGTTGCGACTCAAGAGCGGGATGACGCCCCTCGTCTTCGTCTGATAGTCGTCGAAGCCAGGCGCAGGGGCGTGCCGATGGCTGTGATTGCCAAGTGGCTGGGACATGCCGATGCCTCGATCACCGCGCGCATCTATGCGCACTCCCAGGACGACGCATTGTGCGCCGCAAGCGCAACGCTGGGACAGGTTGTCGCGCCGGGTGGATAGCTCTCTACACAAGAGTTCGATGAATCTTGTGACAGCGTTGTGATACTGAGAGTTTCGGAAGCGTTGACCGCTCGAAGGCTGATTCGCCTAACCACAGGTGAAGCAACATTTCCCTAAGCGCGCCCGAAGAGATTCGAACTCCCAACCTTCTGATCCGTACGCAAGGGCGGAAGGCATGACCACGCATGATGGAGGTCCTTGCGCGTGATGTAGCCGGATATGTGGGGATGGCCGGCTGTCGTCAGCGTTGTCGTCAGAAATGTCGTCCGCACACAGCAACTTGGGGACAGACCGGGAGGCCAGGAAACGGATCTTCGACGGTCGTTGTGCAAACGGTCGGCGCAAGACCAGAGTTCGTTGCCGAGAAGCCACTGCGAAGGCCTGCGGATCCGCCGGGCTCCCTGTCATCGCCAGTGAACAAGCGCTAACCGAACGCTAGTCAGCCAGCCTCTGGGCCCACCCGCGCCCCGTGACTCATGGGGGTCGCACTACCTACCCGACGCTGGGGCTGGCTGATCGCTGGCCGGGCGACTAAACCAGGTTGGTCAACGATTCGACCGGAGATGTGATCGTCGTCAGCACCGTGTTCACCCGTTCTGAACGATTTATGAAACGTCTCCTGTACGTAAGCTCTGGCGACGAAAATACAATCGTGTGCTAGGCAACAGGACGGGAGTCAGCGAGTGGTCGACGATTCTCCGATTATGGGTGCGACACCTCCCGTGCTAAGGGCACCGAAAGGCTCTGCGGCAATAGTAATTCGAAATACACGTAGTCGGCTCAAAGCTGCCGAGAAACTCACCTTTCAACGCGCCGCCTTACCCTACTTACGCGTACTCTTCCCCGGCATCCTTGATTACAGTAAAGAAAGTTCTCACACCCGCGGGCCACCGTGGCTTCTGGGTGGTCGGCGCTCAGACAAAAGGCTTTGGTGGCGGCGGACGGGAGCGGCCGAGCGGACGGGAGCCGCCACCAGTGAAAGCTTGAGTCTGTTAGCCAGCCGCCCAGGATGGACTTGGTCAGGCCCGCGGCGCGTATAGGAGAGTCCGGAAAACGGAACAACCTCTCAAAACGAATCCGAAAATTCTTGATATCGACTGCACCGCCTGGACGAGGGCCAGTCGGATGCTGAGAACGATCCTGGAACGGACGCCTGATACCTCACAGCTTCCGTGAGGTGAACGGCTGGTTGTTAAGCCTCGGCATTCGACGGTCCGGACGGCCAGTGAAGCCTTGTGTCTGAGCGTCGACCGCGGCCCGGAATGTCGTCGGTGATGCGCTGGGTGTGCGCATAGTTTCGCCCGGACACCTGAAGCACTGCCCGCGGCCGTAGGCTGGGGCCATGAGGGCGTCGCAAGTGAACCGCGCGCGATTCGCAGCTCAGACACTGCTCGCTGCGGTGCCGGATCGACTCACACATGTGAACGGTGTCGCAGCGGCGGCTGAAGTGCTCCGCGGACGTTTCGACATGGTCTCTGCGAATTGCCTGGTAGCGGCGGCATGGCTGCACGACATCGGCTATGCCGCGTCGGTGCAGTTGACGGGGTTTCATCCGGCGGATGGGGCACTATTCTGCCGTCGTGAAGGGTTCGACGAGCTGGTGGTCTCGCTGGTCGCTTTTCATTCTGGTGCGCCGGCCGAAGCACGGGAGCGCGGGATCAACGCTTTATCAGCCTTCGCCGAACCGCCTCAACACCTACTGGACGCGTTGACGTTCTGCGATTTGACGACCGGACCGGACGGGTCGGCGGTCGCGGCCTCTGACCGCTTGGAGGAGGTGCTGCGGCGCTACGACGCCGATGATCCTGTCCATCGGGCGGTGCACGCTTCGCGCGACGAGCTCCTTGCGACTGTTGAGAGGGTGCACTCCTGGATCTGACGTCCGGTCATCCGAGGTAGGGGCTCGATCGGTCTTCCAGGTAGTGGTTGATTCGTAGCCGCATCGATGGGTGCATATCAACCGTCGCGATGTCGTCGGGGTGTGTCCAGGCGATGTCTGTGCTCTCGTGGTCAATCGCCAGCGTTCCACCTGTCATACGAGTCGCGAAGCAAAGCGAGAATTGCTGCCGGACTTCGCCATTCGAGAACGCCACAATGTGGGCAGGGTCGGTATAGACGCCGGTAAGGGCGGTGACCTCTATGTCGAGGCCGGTTTCCTCCTTAACTTCGCGCACCGCGGTCTGCTCGATGGTCTCCCCGACGTCGTGTCCGCCACCTGGGAGGGCCCAGAGTTTGTTGTCACTCCGTTTTATCAGCAGGATGCGCCCGCCTTCGTCCGTGACGACCGCGGACGCAGATGGGACAACACTGTTCGGTTTGGGAGCGTCAGGGTCGTTGTAATAATCGGTTCGCATCCGCGAAAATCCCTCCTTCAGGTACGGGTGGCATCAGCTGATCAGCGGCGTAGCGTTCTCCCAGACGCGGTCGAATGCTTGCTCTAACGTGGCCCAGAGTCGGGGCTCATCAGGCCGCGCGAACACCATGACGGGGTTGTTGCGGCCTGGCGACCCATAGACGTGGAAGTTCACGATCATGCAGTCATCGACCCGGAACATCGACGTGTAAAGCGTCGTGTGGTGCGTCCGGATCTGCAGGCCCGACGTCGTCGCCCGCGGAGCGAGCAGTTCGACTGTGGTACGGCACCTGGCGACGACGGCTTCCCCGATATCCTCTTCTTGGCCGCGCAGAATCATGCTCGCACTTTCTGGGTCTCCGATGAGCATCCGCACGGCGACGCCGCGCTCGGCCGCGCCGATCAGAGTGTCTACGAATCCGTCCACCGTGTCGAACAAGAACGTCGCGGCAAACACCAGAATGTCGACCGTCCGCTGAGCGCCGCCGAAATGCTGCTGCCAAAGATCGGGGGGCACCTGACTGCGAGTCGCATATACCGTCGGCATGAATGGCTTGACCGAGGTGGTCGCCGGGCGGGAACCGTCCCAGGCCGGGTATTGCTGCGGCCAGAGATCGTGCGGAGTGCAGCCAAGTACGTCGGCAGCCCGACGCGCATTCTCCTCACGAACCCTGTAGTCGACGTCAGCGAGCCAGCGATGCACGGTTTTGACCGAGACTCCCACCCCGTCGGCGAACCGCCGATCGGACAGCCTCTTCCCCCGTAGACGCTCCCTGAGGGACTCGTTAGAAATCATCAGCCGAGTACGGCGCGACGTCGCAGCTGTCGCCTTCCCGCGCCTGCTCCTTCCCGCCGGTGCCGCATGTCCCGAATCAGCGTAACTGTTCAGTTGCGCTGATTACCGCGTTGCCGACTCGTCGACCTGTGACATCACGGTGTCCGAAATGTCCCGGTAATGACCAATATGTCCGCCCATGTCCGTAGTGATGTCCGCCTTGTCCCTCTGAACTGATGCCAGCGCTCGACCGGGCGCTATCGGTATCAGGAAGGAGAAAGTCAATGAGATTGCGGATCAACACCACTGGGGTGTCGTTCACCTGCACCCGCGCACCGGAGCAGCGGCTCAACTTCGAAACCGGCCAACCTCGGATCGATAAGGCCACAGGACGCCCGCTCTGGCTGGTCCAGGTGATGGCGCTGGACGAGTCGGGCGGTGACGTCATCGCTGTGACCGTTGCCGGTGAACCGAAGGTCGCCGCCGGCCATGCCGTCACGATCACCGGCTTGGTGGCACTGCCGTGGTCACAGGACGGCCGGTCAGGTATCGCCTATCGCGCCGAGGCGATTACCGAGACCGTCGAGATGTCGTCGGCGAAGAACCCCGGCAGCGCCCCCCGCCCCTAACGCAATTGGGAGGGGCTGCCCTCGCAAACGCCCGTGGGCAGCCCCTACCCGAGTCGAAAGGCTATGTAGGAAGGACTTCTTGATGTCTCATTCATCCAACGCAAAAGGCAGCAGCGGATCTCAGCGAGTCAACGACGAGTGGACCGTCGAACTGATCTGGGGCATGTTCAAGGCGGCGGGCTGGCTGGTGTGGTTGGCGATCCTCTTCCCTGCCATCAGCGTCCCTGCGTTCATCACTCTCTTCATGATGCTGCTGTACGGAATCGGCGCCGGCATGCTCACTGCCGTCGCGCTCGGCGCTGGCTACGGTGCATGGGCCGCGCTCGACGCGCAGTCCTTCGAACGCTGGATTGCGCGGCCAGTGCGACAACAGTTCCAAATGTGGTGGCGGTACACCCGCACCTGGGAAAAGGTCTGCGCCCTTCACGGCCTGACCGCACGTCACCAAGACCGGACCCTCATACCGCGTGTGGGTTCAATCTGGATCGGCAAGCACGCCGACGTCATCGATCTTCGCGTGATCACCGGTCAGTCGGTCGATCATTGGCAGAAGCGCACACGCGAACTGGCCGCCGCGTGGCGCGCCGAACGCGTGGACGTCCGCGCCACCGCACCCGGCGACATTCGCATCACGATCACACACTACGACCCTCTTGCCCAACCGATTCCGCTGCCGCGCCCCGTCGCGACGGCCAACGCCAACTTGTCGGCCTTGCCGGTCGGGATCACCGACAGCCACCAATGGTGGCGCGTTCCCGTACTCGGTCACCACCTGCTGATCGCCGGTGCCACCGGGGCAGGAAAAGGGTCGGTGCTGTGGTCGCTGATCGCAGCCTTGGCGCCCAGCGTCAAAACCGGTCAGGTGCGGCTGTGTGTGATTGACCCGAAGGGGGGCATGGAGCTCGGCGCCGGGGCAGCTCTGTTTAGCGCGTTTTCCCACGACGCCGGCGACACCACTGTGGACCTCCTCCGGGCGCTGGCAACGGTGATGCAGACCCGGGCTAACCGGCTACGCGGGCACACCCGCCTTCACACCCCGACGGCGCAGGATCCGCTGTACGTGCTGATCATCGACGAAATCGCCGCTCTGACCGCCTACCTCACCGACCGCAAGATCCGCACCGAGATCGAACATCTCCTCGGGCTGTTGCTCTCGCAAGGCCGAGCAGTCGGCATCAGCGTGATCGCCGCGATCCAGGATCCATCCAAGGACACCCTGCCTGTACGACAGCTGTTCACCGTACGCATCGGTATGCGACTGACCGAGGCGTCCCAAACCGCGATGGTGCTCGGCCAGGCCGCCCGCGACGCGGGCGCAGAATGTGACCTCATCTCCGACATCACCCCCGGCGTGGCATATGTGATGATCGATGGCACCGCGCAACCGCGACGCGTCCGCGCCTTCCACGTCACCGACCGCGACATCGCCGGCCTCGCCACCCGGTTCATTCCGCCGATGGGTCACAGCATCAATGACACCGGATCAGACGGGAGCATTCGGTGAGCGCCCCCGCGCAATTACCGGGGCTTCCCGACGGTATCGACCACGGCGCCGTTGTCGCACAGATGATCCGGAGGGCGAGGTCGGCGGGATTTAACGCTTGGTGGCAGCGGGTCGAGGCAATCGGCTTCTGCGCCAATCCGATCCACCTCGCCGGCCTCGACGATTCTGGTCAGGAACACCGGGTGTTCACGCGATGCAACAACCGGCGAGCCGTCGTGTGCCCCTCATGCTCGGACCTGTATTCGCGCGACACCTGGCAGCTTATCCACGCTGGCCTGCTCGGTGGACATCACGATATCCCCGTAACTGTGGCCGCTCACCCCCAAGTTTTTGTGACCCTGACCGCACCCAGTTTCGGTGCCGTCCACACAGCCTGCACTGGAGGTGGTTGTCATCCGCGTAAGGCAGCCCAAGGTGACTGCCGACACGGAAAACCGCTGTGGTGCAATCGTTCCCATCGCGATACCGACCTAGAGCTCGGACAACCCCTGTGCGGCGCATGCTACGACTACCTCGGGCATGTTCTATTCACGTGGCATGCCCCCGAGCTCTGGCGGCGGTTCACGATTCGCCTGCGTCGCGACTTGAAACGCGAACTGCGTCGACGCGTAGAGGAACCAGAACACACCCGGATCGCGTTCATGAAAGTTGTTGAGTCACAACGCCGAGCACTCCCCCACTTCCACGCGGTCATCCGATTGGACGCCGCACCCGGGCCCGGTCAAGCACCGACAGCACCCGACTCGAGCATCGGTGCGCACGACCTCGTTGTCCTCGTCCGCCAGGCGGCGACCACCACTGCCCTGGCGCTGCCCGGCGACAAAACCGCCCGGTTCGGCGAACAAATCGACGTCGAGGTCATCGTCAGCGGCGCCGGGACACAGTACAACGAAAACCAAATCCCCGGCCGTCAGATCGCCGGGTACCTCGCAAAATACGTGACTAAGTCCGTCGCGGACTTCGGTATCGCAATGCGCCGACTCAGCCCTGGCGCGATAGATCAACTCGACGCAACCGAGCATGTGCGCGAGATTCTTCGGACAATTGCCGCACTCTCGGCAGAACAGCCTTATACGGACATGATCGCGTGGCTTCATACCCTCGGATATCGCGGCCATATCGTCAGCAAGTCGCGGCAATTCTCGACGACGATGACCGCGCTGCGCGAACGTCGCACGCAATGGCGAAAAACCCAAACACACGATGCTTTGTCGGCGACTGCTGACCGCCCAGCCGATGAGCCAATCCCTTGGCGTTTCCAGCGCTCGGGACATGTCAGCCTCGGAGATCGAGTCCTCGCAATCTCAGCGTCCGACCGTGCGCGAGAACAGCGAATCGCCGCCCGTCAAGCTGCCGGGGAAGGAGCCTGAAACCATGACGCACATCTCCCACCTGAGGCAGGTTGACCCGGCGTCGCCCGCAGCGCCAAGGTGTTACACAGGGGCCGGCGCCGGCGTACGCGCCGGGTTGCGAAGTTTCCGCTCCCGCGTGTCTGTGTTCAGGCGGATAATGCCTGAAAGCACGTGGCATAGGTATCGAGGCGAATGATGCTCGAAGACCAGGGAGAGCTAATGACCGTTCAGGCCGCTGCCGACCGGCTCGCCGTCAGCCGATGGATGATCTACCGCCTGATCTGGGACCAGCGGGTCAAATCAGTTCAGATCGGGAGGTGCCGCCGAATTGTTCGGCAATCCTTCGATGATTACCTCTCAGCCTTGATTGAGGGAGCCGCGTGATGGGAACGAAAAAGCGCAACCCGAACGGCTCGGGCAGTATCTCCCAACGTGAAGACGGGCGCTACGAGCTCAAAGTGTTCGTCGACACCCCGGACGGCCGACGGAAACGCATCAGCGTCTATGCCTCGACTTGGGAAGATGCGGATGCTGAACGCACACGCCTAAAGGATCTGCAACGCAAAGGAATTCCGGTTGACAGCACGACGTCGACTGTCGAGCAGTACATGCGGTACTGGTTGACGGAGGTTGCGCAACCGAGCGTGCGGGAGACGACCTTTTCCTCGTATGAGCTGTTGGTGCGCTTGTATGTCGTACCGGGACTAGGCAAATGGAGGCTGCGTGCGTTGCAAGCACAACACATTCGCGCGTGGCTGAACGGATTGCGGACAACCTGTCAATGCTGCTCACAGGGGAAGGACGCCGAGCGGGCGAGGAAGGGCAAGGCGCGGTGCTGCGCCAAGAAACCTGCCGAGTGCTGCGGTCAGGTCGCGGGTACCGGTACCTTGCGTTATCTGCTCCGACTTGTGCGTGCGGCACTGCAAGACGCCGTCGAGGAGGAACTGCTGGCTCGAAATGTTGCCCGACAGGTCAAGATGCCGGCCGGCTCGATTCGCAAGGTGACGCCGTGGTCGGCGGATGAGGCTTGCACGTTTCTCGAAACTGCACGACACGACCGGCTCTATGCGTTATGGGCCGTTGCGTTGGCGATCGGCCTAAGGCGTGGCGAGGCGCTCGGACTTCGTTGGGTCGATGTGGATCTCGTCAATGGCCGGGTGGTTATTACGAAGGCGCTTTCGCGCGTCGGGGCGAATCTAGCCTTGCGGGACGTGAAGACCGAATCGTCGGCTGCGTCGGTTCCGTTGCCAGCGGAGCTCGTTGCGATCTTGCGGCGGCATCGGCTTAATCAGTTCGGCGACACACAGGTCGCACGGGCCAACACACTCGGTCTCGTATTCACGACGAAGAACGGGACACCCCTTGAGCCGAGGAATGTCAACCGAGCGTTCGAGACGTTGTGCCGACGAGCTGGCGTGCGAAGCATCCGGCTACACGACCTCCGGCATTCGTGTGCGACGTTGTTGTTCGCGATGGGTGTCGAGGCAGCAACGGTGCAGCGCATTCTGCGTCATAGCTCGATTTCTGTGACGACAGGGACGTATGTGGACGTGATCGAACAGGTTCAGCGTTCCGCCGTCGCGGGCATGGATTCGCTGCTGAACCCGGCACAGTGATGGCGACCGCCGATGGTGGCCGCCGATGTCGAGTTTCCGGTACATGCTTGACGGATGAGTTCCGGTAGATGCTTTACAGGAATTTGAGCCTGTGGCGGTGGCCGAGGTCGTTCCTCGCGTCCCTGCGCTAGGTACCGGTTAAGGGGCAGGGGTCAAGGCTGGGACGTCTTTGAATACCTGACTAAAACCTAGCCGGTCGAGGCGGTGGGTGGGGTTTCAGCGGAGTTCGCGGCGTCCTGGTGACATTCTGACGATTGGCCTGGTGGTCGGGATGTGGCGGGTGTGAGTGTAGCGGGCATGGCGATAACCACGCGACGCTCGGGCGTCCGTGGACGACGTACGGTGAGCCTCGTCGTGGTAGCAGGCGTTAGGCAGCTCGCTCTCCGCGCTGTCGTCGGCGGTGAAGGTAAGCCGCTATTGCGTTGCGGCCCAGCGCGAATCCAAGCATGACGGTCAGTTGGCGAACGGCGGTGTAGGCGATCATGCGTCCGCCGTAGAGCGTGCGGTCGAGGGTGTTATTGACACTTTCGGAATCTTCGCGCCAGCCGTAGCAGCGGTCGTAGACGCTGTCGCCGGCGTCGGTCTTGACGTGCTGACGGAGGTGCCCGGCCCGGTTGTAACCACGCTTGCGATCGTCTTCGGTGGTGTCAATGCGCTGTCGGTGCACGGTGCCGCATGAGGGGGTGGCGAACTCGAGATACCAGCGGTGGACTCCGGCGGCATTGCGGCGCGGATAGACCTTGGCGACCGGACACTGCTGTAGGTGCTTTTCTTCGGTGTCGAGGATCTGCCGCTCACAGATGCGGCCATCTTCGGTCCACAGGTCGTGGACCTCGCCGCACGCACAGTCGAGGGGAGCGAGCGGGGCGGGTTTGCGGGTGCTGTCGTGGATGGGTGAGAGCACGGTCAGGCCCTGTTTCATGGCATGGTCGATGTGCTTGCCGCGGAATGCGCCGTCGTAACAGACCCCGTCACAGCGGATCTGTGGGTCGGTTACGACGCGGTCGATCATGTCGATGGCGACGCGTGCTTCGCCGCCGTAGCCCTTGCCGGCGGGCACGGTATCGACGTCGAGGATGACGCGGTTGTTGCGGACGGCGTCGGGGCGGGTGCTGAGGATGGCGAACTTGGTACCCCAGCGGAATTCGGTGTCATTCTCTCCGTTTTGGGCTTCGATGCCGGCGTGGACGTGGCGCCGTCCGCCTTGTTCGGTCCACCGGTCGGCGGTGGCTTTGCGGACGGGCGCGGCGACGACGGTGCCGTCGCCGACGATGTATTGCCCGCGCGCCGGGTGGGTGTGCGAGATCTGAGCGGCTGGGTTGAGGCAGCCGAGTTCACGTGCGAACCGGCGCGCGAGTGGCCGGAACGCGTCGAGCAGCTGGTCGGCCTGCTCATCGAGCAGTTGTTGCGCGTAGTTGTGGTGCCATCGTTGTGGTGGTTTGCGCTGCGCCTTTGGTGCGTTATGGGAGGCGGCGTGATGGCGGATCGAGCGCCAGTACGCGGGATGGGCCATCGCGCGGGTGGCCTTGCTATGGGAGCCCAGCACGCCGGCGAGGGCCTTGTGCAGCAGGTGTACCCACGGCGGGTAGTGTGGCCGCCGACCTGGGGTGCCGGGCTCGTGGATGGGCAGGGTTTGGGCGAGGTGGTAGATCAGGTCGCTGGAGGCGATGGCGTCGAGGGTGTCGATCTCCAGGAGGGTGAGCTCATCCGGGCAGTGGCGCCTACGAAGGTCGCGTTGCTGGATCCGATCCGCGCCGTGGGTTTGCGTGCGGGAGTCCGCTTTCCGGTTCATGGCGAGCTGCCCTCGTCTTGCCAGTGGTAGCCGATGAGGGCGGCGGTGGTGTCCAGGGACAGCGAACCGATGAGGTGGGCGGCGTCCTCGATCCGCTTGGTGCGGTCGAACTGGCGGCGAGCCGCGTAGGCGGTCAGCGAATTGGGCCGAATCCCTTTGTCGTCGGATAGCCCTGAGCGGGTGAGGATTTCGCGGACCGTCACGCATACCCGGGCTTGTTTGTGGGCGTTGCTGCCACCGGCGCCGGTGCACAGCACCGGTGAGCGCCCAGCGGGCGGAAGTGGATCAGTGAGGTGGGTGGTGCGTTCGGCTAGTACCCGCGCCGACCAGCTGTCGAGCGAAAGGATGCGCGGACTTCCTGTCCGATGACCCCGAACCGGAGGTCGTGTCGTGTGTGTATTGGGCCGAGGACCTGGAGTTATCCAAGGCCCACCTCGACTCGGCTAGCGCCAACATCCTGCGGGCGTTCGCGCAGCGCGGTATGCTGCGCCGCGTTGTCGGGGTGCGGGTGGATACTCTTGTCGTCGCCTGGCACTGCCAACCCGACACACAGATCGAGGATCACTACCTGCCCCCATACCTGGAGCGAAGAGGCCGGGTCGATGATTACCTGCAGCGAATGCGTTCTGGCCCAACGGGTTCGCCTCCGGCGCGCGATGACGCGCTGCCGCGCTGCGGCTATGTGGAGGTGATTGTCGATGACTACCAGTGAGGATGACATCGACCGGATGGAGGCGGCGATCCTTGCTGCGATGGCTGACGACGACTCGCCGGCCTGGACCACCCCTGACGACTTGTCCCGCATCAGTGTCGAGGCCCTGATCGCCGACGATACCCTGGGGCGGACCCTGCCCTCGCGCGGCAACATCCGCATCAGCGGCGACGGCGTGACCGGCGCGTCGGCGCGCGTGACCGAGGTGGCCCGGGTCATAGCTGGGTTTCAACGCCTGGCGACCGCGGTCGGGGCTGCCCAAGAGGGCGATAAGACCCTCGGACGCCAACCCAACGCCGATGTGCGCCGTCGGACCGATCTGCTGCTAAGGGCCTCACCTGGCCCCGGGTCGATCATCTTGACCGTCACCCCGGCGACCTCACCGATCACCGAAACCGGCCACACCGGAGGCAGGATCGGTATGTTCGCCGAGCTGGAAACCGACGACCAGTTGCTCGACACCGCGATCGGTGCCGCCATCGATGTGTTCGCCGCCGGCAACGAGATCGGACCCAGCCCGGCCGAATCGCGGTTTGTGCAACAGCTCGCCGACATGGGGCCCCGCACTGCCTCGGCCGTGCGCGATCTGTCCAAAACACTCGAGCGCGCTGGGTTCGACGTCGAAATCGACTGGCAGCAACCGGCCCGGACCACCCGCCGCGTGACAGTCTCTGCATCCGCGGCCGCTTACATCGCCGCTACCGTCGAAAACGCCAACCTTGATGAACAACCCGTGCAGATCGTCGGCGAATACCTCACCGTCAGTGCCGTCTCGTCCTGGCTCATTCAACAAGACGACGGAGACACCGTCATCGTCAAACTCGGGCGAATCTCTAGGGACGAAGCCCGCGGACTCGCGGTCGGTGACCGAGTCCGCATCGACGCACTGATGAAAGTCGAAACCACCCCGGGTGGCGCCGTCAAAACCACCTACACCGCCCAAGCGGTGCACCGCCCCGAAAGAGAACAAGGCGGAGGCCCGTCGGGCAGCGTCTGAGCACGCCGGTGCGGTTCGTGAACTATTCCTCGATGATCATCGACAGCAACGAATTGCGTCGTTTCCACTGGTTTCTATGCGGATAAGGGCAAGGCTAGAAGATGCTCGAAGGGAGAGACCGTGACATGTGCACCCGCCGGTGACCAATGCCGTCTTGCCAGCCAGTTGCTATGTCGATGTCATCGTTCCTTACCTTTCTTGGAGGGTGTTCGGAGCCGTCGGCCTTAGGCTTCGAGTTACCCAGGGACGGCGGGTATGGCTTTCATCGTTCAGCCCTTGATGGCCGAGGAGGATTGGCCGCCCGTCGTCCCGCGACGACTCGACCGCTAATTGAGAGATGCGATGTGATCGCTGTGTAAGGACACGCCGGCGTGGTCGTCTGCTGGGTTGATAGAAACCGGGACGGGAACGGAGGTGGTTGTGGCACAACCTGTATGGGCGGGTGTGGACGCCGGGAAGGCGGACCATTACTGCATGGTCATCGACGCTGAGGGCAAGTCTTTGCTTTCGCGGCGCGTCGCTAATGACGAGGCCTCGCTGCTGGAGTTGATCGACATGGTCACGGCGCTGGCTGACGGCGGGGAAATCACCTGGGCGATTGACCTCAACGCCGGCGGCGCTGCATTGCTGATCACGCTGCTGATCGCTGCGCAGCAGCGGCTGCTCTACATTCCCGGCCGGACCGTTCACCACGCTTCGGGTGGCTATCGCGGTGACGGCAAGACCGACGCCAAAGACGCTGCGGTGATTGCTGATCAGGCCCGCATGCGCCGCGACCTGCAGCCCCTGCGTCCCGGCGACGATATCGCCGTCGAACTGCGCATTCTGACTAGCCGGCGCTCCGATCTGGTGGCCGATCGCACCCGCGCGATCAATCGGCTGCGCGCCCAGTTGCTGGAGTACTTCCCGGCGCTGGAACGTGGCTTTGACTACAGCAAAAGCAGGGCCGCACTGATCCTGCTCACCGGGTATCAAACCCCTGACGGGCTGCGCCGGGCCGGTGCCGCCCGGGTGGCAGCCTTTTTGCGTAAACGCAAGGCCCGCAACGCCGATGCGGTCGCGACCGCCGCCATCGAGGCGGCCAATGCTCAACCCACCCTCGTGCCCGGACAACAGCTTGCTGCGGGCGTGGTCGCCCGCTTGGCCCAGGAGGTGATGGCCCTCGACACCGAAATCGGCGACACCGACGCGATGATCGAGGACCGATTTCGCCGCCACCGCCACGCCGAAATCATCCTGAGCATGCCCGGCTTCGGCGTCATCCTCGGCGCCGAGTTCATCGCCGCCACCGGCGGGGACATGAGCGCATTCCCATCCGTCGACCGCCTCGCCGGCGTCTCCGGTCTGGCCCCAGTACCGCGGGATTCGGGCCGCATCAGCGGAAACCTCAAACGTCCCCGCCGCTACGACCGGCGCCTGCTGCGCGCCTGCTACCTGTCCGCCCTGGTCAGCATCCGCACCGATCCCGCCTCGCGCACCTACTACGACCGCAAACGCGCCGAAGGAAAACGCCACACCCAAGCCGTGCTGGCCCTGGCCCGCCGCCGACTCAACGTCCTGTGGGCCATGCTGCGCGACCACAGGCCCTATCAACCCACCGCACCTAACACCGCGGCGGCTTGACAACCTCATTGAGAATCCTCCACATTCCGATAAACTCGTTGTCCTGCAACGCTATCGCCCGGTTGCATCCGGCCATAAGGCTTTGCGCGCCTTCGCGTGTGGCAGCAAGTTGTGCGAAATCTACGACTCCATCCGGCCGCACGGGAGGATCTGTGATAATTACGCTGGCGCGCAAGCTTGTCAAGTCACGTGATTGCCAGGGGAGAATCGATGGCTACTGGGAATACCGAACTACCCACGGTGCGGGTGCTGGCTTTTGCCGCGTCGTTGCGGGCCGAGTCACTTAACAGCCGGTTGATCGAGTTGGCGGCCAAGCAGTTGGTTGCCGCCGGAACTAAAGTTGACTTGGCGCTGATGCGCGAGTTCGACTGTCCTTCCTATGACGGTGACGTGCAGGAAAAGTCCGGGTTCCCCGACGGCGCCGAAAGGTTGCGGCATCGCCTCGACGCAGCCCACGCGCTGGTGATTTCCGCACCGGAGTACAACTTCTCGATGCCCGGTGTGCTCAAGAACGTCGTCGACTGGGTGTCGCGGTATCAGCCGCAGCCGCTGAAGGACAAACGCGCCTTGCTGCTCTCGGCGTCCCCGTCGATGGCCGGCGGCAACCGGGGTTTGTGGGCGCTGCGGGTGCCGTTGGAGCACCTCGGTGTGCATGTGTATCCGGACATGTTCTCGCTTGCCAAGGCGCATGAGGCCTTCGCCGACGACGGCCGCATTGCCGACCCGCAACTGCAGGAGCGGTTTGAGCGCACGCTTCGCGACCTTGTGGCGCTCACCGAGGCGGCGGTGCATTACCCGTGTGCGAAGTCGGCGTGGATTGAGTTCCTCGGCGAGCATCCCGATCCGGCGCTGGACCGGTTGCAGGAATGACATCCATTCCGACGCCGATGCAGCGGGATTGCGTCGCACCTGCGCTATCACGTTGACGTGGGTCTGATCATCCTCCACACCACCATCTCGGTTACGGATACTGACCAGCGGCGCTCACCCAGCCGTTCTCAGCCCGACGAGCCGACCTGAGTCCTCTGCTTACCGGTTGGCACAACTGGCCGCGGCTACGGGGAACGCAGCGAGCGGCTCGCCACCGATTTCAGCGGCGATGCCTCGGGTCAAACACTGTTGACCCGAAGCGCCGATCACAGGGGGACCGAAGATGACACTCCCGCGCCTACCACACTGGTCTTGCCAGCTGGGCGTAGTTAGCTGGTGACATGAGCAACACCGAAGACCTGCCTGTCGAACTGCACGTCAACGACCAAACACGATGTGCCTTCGACACGGCTGGACGCCCAGTCGTTGAGATCCTCACAGGCCGCGAGGTACCACTTGGCGGTCCCCGCGCCATGGCCGTGCGCCGCACGCTGCCGCAGCGCCAGCGCTCCCTGATCGGCGCATGGTGCTTTATCGACCACTACGGACCCGACGACGTCGCCGTCGCCGCCGGCATGGATGTGCCTCCGCATCCGCATACCGGGCTGCAGACCGTCAGCTGGCTGTTCAGCGGGGAAATCGAGCACAGCGACAGCCTCGGGGTGCAAGCGGTGGTACGACCAGGCGAGCTCAACCTGATGACCGGTGGCCACGGCATCTGCCACTCGGAGGTCTCCACTCCGCAGACGACGATTCTGCACGGGGCACAGCTGTGGGCGGCGCTGCCCGATGTGTCGCGGGATGCACCACGCGACTTCCAGCACTACGCGCCGCCGTCGATCGAGCTGGGCGGGGCGACCGCGCGGGTTTTCCTCGGCACACTGGCGGGCCAGAAATCGCCGGTGCCGACGTTTAGCCCGCTGCTGGGCGCCGAGATCAGCATCGATCCACGGGCCAGCGTCGACCTCGCCATAGCACCCGAGTTCGAACACGGCCTGCTGGTCGACACCGCCACGATCGATCTGTTCGGCACCGCGCTGGCCGGCGGCGAACTCGGCTACGTGGGAACAGGCGTGTCGACTCTGGCCCTGACCAACCCGACCGACGCGCCCGCCCGCGCATTGCTGCTCGGCGGTGTGCCGTTCGGTGAGGAGATCGTCATGTGGTGGAACTTCGTCGGGCGCAGCCACGAAGAGATCGTCGCATTCCGCAACGCATGGCAGAACGAATCGGACCGGTTCGGGCGCGTCAAGGGCTACCGCGGTAGGGAGGGCCAGCTGTTTCGGCTGCCGGCACCGCCGCTGCCCACCACCCGGATCCTGCCGCGCCGCAACCCGGCGACTGTGAAACCGGAATAGCTTGCGACACAACACAAACTGACTCCTAAAAAGATGAGGTTGAACCCGTGCGGGGGCGCGCTCGTGGAATTTCTGGCCGAGATCGAAAGCTGTCCCCTTGACGACGGTTGATTAGTGCTGACTCCACAAATCTAGGTTGCCGATGGGACGAGTCCATCGATTGGGCAAAAGTCACCTATCTGCCGGCGGGAACGGGTGTCGTCGGGGACTGTGCTGAACAAGCGACTACCCGTGATCGACGACGTTGTCTGTCCCGCCGCGTCTAGGGGACGTACGGTGATTTCAGTGACGACTGCGGTTGGCGGCGATGTTCGGTGCCGGGCTGCGGCCTCGCTGATTGTCGCTCGGATCGTCGGTTGAGATGACCGGGCGCACACTTGGGCGGCTGTTCATTAGTCAATACTCGGGGAGGGTCCTATGAAAA
>JAFAID010000521.1 GCA_019236925.1 Mycobacterium sp.
AGCCGAGGGGCCTGCAGCATATGAAGCCCGCTCACGCCGACCCCACCACAACTGCTGCGCCATCGACGTGACAGTCGAAGAGAAAATCATCCGACTGCGCAAAACTCTGACCAAACAGGGCTACGACGCCGGTGCGGCCACCCTCGCCGAACACCTCACCCGGGACCCCGCAGTAACCAAAGTGCCTGCGGTAGCCACCATCTGGCGTGTCCTGTCGCGGCGCGGCTTCGTGGTCCCCCAACCACACAAACGCCCCCGATCAGCCTGGAAACCTCGCGCGGACCGCAAAGAGCGCGGCACCAGACGCGCCTATTAGGCTCAAATCCCAGACGTCCCAACCGGCGATGTCTCAACCAAGAAGCCGGCATCAAACCCGAGACGGTTCACTTCCGGGTGTCAGTGTTGTTTGCCACGCTGAAGCTTGTCATCGTCGCCCTTTGTAGCCTGCTCGTCGGCGGCTACGGCGGTCTGGGCGTCCGCGATCGCCGCGTCCGCCTCCATGAGGTCCTCGACCGATTCCTGTGGTTGTAAGGCCCCCGAGAGTTCTTCAGTCATGGAATCTCCTACTCGTCTCCGGTTCGACCGACGCCTGCGGCACAGTCTATCGGCCCGTGCAAATGAGCGGACTTGCTCCGGCATTTGCACCGAAACGCCGGATCACTTCCGGTTGAACGGCGATCTTGAGCGCTCGGCTTGCTCCTGTTCCGCTGGCGTGCGCACCTGGGCGTCGGGGCCGGGGAATATCGTCGTCTCAGCGCCGCTGGACAGCCAGCGCACCACGTACGGCGGCTCGCCGTCCGGCCCAACCTTTGTGATCAGGCCGCGCTGATCTTCCAGTTCGGTTGTGGGACCGTTGATGACTAACCAGTCACCCACCTTGGCCTTCATCTTTGCTTCCTTATCTCTGGCCGTCCCCGGTTACTCTCTGCCCCTCCCCCTTCACGACGAAGTCTTCCGGAGCGCCGCTATACCCGAAAGATGTCGAAGGTCATCACCGGGATGATGAAGGTCCCAGCGCCGGCTGTCGCCGTCACCCCGACGGACGTCCGGCTGCGAAGGAGCACTGACGGCACGCCCCGCAGCAATAGGGCGCGTCGGTCCCACCGTAGAGCAAACCTGCGGCGGTACGCCACATGGCCGAAGGCTTTGTCGCACAGCCCACCACCGGGTTGCGGGCATACGCCGGTCGCCGCCCAGCGTCCGCTGTGCGCTACCACATGAGTCTTCGTCATTCGGCTTGAAAGCCGGCTCTGGGCGCAGAAACCAGGAGTCCAACACATGTGCTGGAGGCCAAGACGTGGCACCTCACTGACCTCTGGCCCTGCCGGGATCGCCGAGAGCCAGGCGTGCAAGCCCGACCAGTCATCGCTGGCGCCCAGGCAACAGACCGGTCGTTGTGACGTACGAACGGGGCGATGAGGACCAACAGTTGGCTCCCATCGCGCGTTGTGCTCCGCGCTCGGTTCCTGGGCACCCAAAAAACTCGGCCGCCGTGCAACCAACGCCACCCAGTGAAGGGTCGCGGACACCACGTGCGACAGCGCAGCCAGTCAAGCCGGTTGATTCCCAAGGGCTGCACGAAAGCTGTGCTCGCCTCGCTGATGCGCGCGGTCTCCATTTCGAGGAGCCAGATTCCTCCGTCGCGGCACTGCTGATTTGCCCAGGGAATGAACCGTCTGAGGTCAAACGCGAACGCAATGCAGCTCGACAAGGCCCGGAAGGTCTTCACACTATCGTGCGACCGCATACAGCAGCCCGCCGTTAAGGTTCTCGTTGACGCGGTCGGCTCGGCAATGGCGGTGCACGAGAACAGCCTTGCCGAGGGATTGGCTGCCGCCGAACAAGTACTGGCCAACCCGGGCCCCCCGCACAAGCCGTCGAGTTCGCAGCGTTTGCTGCCGGCCTGGCAATGCCGGTCGCCGGCCGCGGCGCCGAATTCGAACCAATCGCCAGCCGGTGCCGCGCCGAGAAAAAGCGCTCCTTCGCTCTGGTCCGGATCATGGTACGGTTTTGTGACGTGCCGGCTCGGACCTACATCGGTGACCTCGACCTGGCCGAGCAATGCGCGGTTGAGTGCGCCGAGTTGTCCGCGGCTGGGAACCAGCTGCCGTGGGAAACCGCCAACGCCATGACGGGCTTGGTCGGCAGCTGCCGGGGAAAGGTTCCCGACGTAATTACCTACATCGAACAGGCAGGAGCGACGCTGCAGAGCGGGGCCTTCTCAGCCCTGGCTGTTATCTGCAAAGCTGCTGCTGGTGAGGGCGTGTGCGGCGCGACATGGACGTGACTTCGCTGACCGCCTGCAACCTCGAGCCTTGGGCCTACTGCCGACGACGTGGCACCGCCGCAGGAGGGAGCCGACCATGAGACCTAGTAGACCGTCACCCGAACCGGGCCTTTCGCGCGGAGGTGAACGCGCATGAGCACAAGTGAAGCGCCGCCGCGCGTATTGGGCGATGTCTGGAAATGGTTACTGGCCTGGGGTGTCATAACCATCATCGTGGGCGTTTTGGTGCTGGTATGGCCGGGGATATCGATCACTGTCGCGTCGGTGGTGTTCGGGGTGTACCTGCTGCTGTCGGGTATTGCCGAGGTGGCTTTCGCCTTCACTTTGGAAACCTCCGGCGGCAACCGCGTCCTGCTGTTCATCAGCGGTGCGCTATCCATTGTCTTAGGTGTATTTGCCTTCCGATACTTCAGTGAGGGCTCGTCGGTCTTGCTGCTTGCAATCTGGATCGGAGTTGCTTTCGTCTACTTCGGTGTGACCGAGATCGCGGTCGCGTTCAGCTATCCAATGCTGCCCGGTCGCGGCTGTTCGTCGGGATTTTGAGCGTGATCGCCGGCGTGGTTGTGCAGCCATGGCCCTTCGACTCCATCGGGACGTTGGCACTAGTCGCCGGCATCTGGCTGGTCCTGCTCGGCTTGTCTCAGGTCGTGTCGGCGTTCCGGGCTCGCAGCGCTGGCAAGGACATCGAGCATGAGTTCCAGCGGTTAACAGGAAGTGCCACCTGACGGGAGTCATCCCGCGGCGCTAGCGCCCAAAGCCCAAAGGAAGGAGGCAGACATGCACCCGGAACGCTTCCGACCTCTGTTGACCGCGAACGGTCCGTTTGCGTCGATCTACGTCGACGACTCGCACGACGCGCCAAATTCGACCGCCCGACTGGAGGTCACCTGTCGGCACGTGCGGCGTGAACTGGAACGGCACGGTGCCCAACCAGGCCTGATATCCGTCGTCGAGAATGCCGTGCTGCAAACGCACCCGCCCGTCGGAGGAAGCGGGCGAATGCTCATCGCCACAGCCGAGGCGGTGATCATCGACGAGCACCTGCCCCGGCCGGACTCGCCGACCGTGCGGTTATCCGAGCTGCCGTACTTCCTTCCGCTTGTTCGCCACGCGGTCGACGCGCCCACCTACCTGGTAGTGGCTGTGGATCACATCGGTGCCGACATCACCGTGCACCGGGACCACACCGTGAGCAGCGAAACCGTGCAGGCCGGCGGTTACCCGGTGCACAAGGCCGAGCGGGCGGATAAAGGCCACTACGGCGAGGCCCAGCAGCGCGTCGACGAAATGATCCGCAAGAACACCAGAGCCGTGGCCGACCGGGTCACAGAAATATTCGACGACCGAAAGGTGGAGGAGGTGTTCGTCGTCGGCGAACCGGACTCCCGCGCCCGTCTCCTGTCGGCTCTGCCGGCCCGAATCACCGGTCACTCGGCAGAATTGCACGGCACACGCGGTGACGGCGCCCGCCCTGACGAGATCCGTCGGGCGATTAACGCCGAGTTTGAACGCCGGCGCCTGGCGGGCACGGATGCTGCGGTGCAGCGGATACGCGCCGCCGAGGGCCGCAAGTCGGGGCTTGGTGTGGAAGGACTCACCGCGGTGTGCGCTGCCTTGCGCGACGGAGCCGTCGAGACGCTGCTGATCGGTGATCTTGCCGACCAGACAGTGGTCGCCGACGACCGCCTGAGCACCATTGCGCCGACCCCCGATGTACTCTCTGAGCTGGGGACGGCGCCCACTCGCACCTTGCGTGCCGACGAGGCGCTCCCATTGGCCGCCGTCAGTGTCGATGCCTCCATCGTCTGCGATGAACAGCGCGTTGATCTCGCCGATGGGGTGGCGGCTGTGCTGCGGTACGTGGACAGCAACACATAAGCCGGGGCGAATCATGCGCCGACCGCACGTGCGCTCGTCGACTCCGGGGATATGAGGTCGCAGTGGTCACGCTAATCTGCCCGGTGTGTCACCATCGTGTCACCGTCAAAAAGGAGCATCACCAGAAGATGCCTGCTCACGACGACCACAAAGGACGGCCGTGCCGGGGGACCGGACGCGAACCGCTGGTTGGATCAGGCCCGATGGGTGAGCCGCGTGAGCCGTAGTTGGGGCATGCTGTCGCGCGCCCCGATCGCAACTCGGACAATCAAAGTCATGTGGAAGAGCAACGTTTCCCGGGTGGGCGGCTGATGACCCGCCCCGGCCGTGCCGCTAGCGGCCGCGCGCGACAGCAACCCAAAACGCTGCCGCCTATCGGCTGCAACCCCGCCTCCAAACACCTCGCTGACCAGTACCGGGGAGACCGATGAACCAGCCCATGACCCCCGACGAGGAATACGAGTTCTACACCCGCCCCGAAAATCAGGAACATCAAGGGCCGGGGCGATGCCGGCTGTCCGCCACCGTGCCCGTGCGCTTCCCGCCCGAACTGCTTGAACAGGTCCGGGCCGCCGCAGACGACCGCTCCGTCTCGTCCTGGATTCGCCGCGCGGTCGAACACGAGCTACGCCATCCCGCCTAACCCCGTCACGGGCATCGAAGCGACGGGTGTCGAAGCGATGGGCGAGAGCGCTCGAGCTTGCGACCAACGGATTACAGATGCTTCCATCGCGACGACGCGTGACACTGCTCATCTTTGCTTGTCCGACAACGGATTTAGCGAATATGGGGTCCCCTAATAACCCGGTGTTTCCGGCTGATTCTTGGTCATTTCCGATGAAAAAACGATGACTCGCTAGCGGTGACCTCGGC
>JAFAID010000605.1 GCA_019236925.1 Mycobacterium sp.
ACTTTCGGCCCTATTATGGCTGTTTCGGTGGCGAAAGCGTGAAAGTATGGAGAAGTCCACGCTAGATTTGAGGAGCTGCGATGACAACCATCGAAACACCAAGACCGTTGCAGTATCTGTGGCAGTCGCTGCTGCTAACCGGGATCACGACCGTGGTTTTGGGTGGCCTCATCCTCGGCTGGCCTGACATATCGATCGTTACGGCTGCCACACTGCTCGGTATATACCTGGTGGTTTCGGGCGTCGCCGAGGTGATTTACGCGTTCAGCCTGGTTGTACCCATCCTCTACCGGGTCCTGCTGTTCATCACGGGCCTGGTGTCGGTGGCCTTGGGAATACTGTCATTGAAACACTTCGGTGACCAGTACGCGGTCCTACTGCTGGCCATCTGGATCGGCGTTGGATTTCTCTTGCAGGGCGTAGCCGAAACGGGGACGGCGATCAGCTATCGCGACCTGCCCGGACGGGGCTGGTACATCTTCTTCGGGGTGGTCAGCATCCTCGCCGGTGTCGTTGTGCTGGGCTGGCCGTTCGATTCAATCGAGATCCTCGCGTACGTTGCCGGCGCGTGGCTCGTCGTCATCGGGATCTTGGAGATCGTGGCGGCGTTGTACACCCGGCACGATCTGAACACGGTAGAGAAGCGAGTCTCCCGGGTGTTCGAGCCAGCGCCTAACACGGTGGGCTGACCTGTCACGCACGCCGGTTGACTACGGCGCGCGGAAAGGCATGGAGCCCAATACCTCTAGACGGCACCCGGGTCGCCGTCTATAGGTTTCCGCGCTAAATCGTCCACGTTGATCCGCCATCGGCCGAATTGCCATGCGACGTAGTCTGATCCGTAGTGGCCGAACCGCGGCAATGAGGTTGGGTCAAGCCTCATCGAGCGTTGGGAAAAGCGCGGGATATCACCCCGTGCATGGCGCACTGTTGGTGATCGACGAGGTGCAGACCGGGATGGGCCGCACCGGAAGGTTTTCGCCCATCAGCGTGACGGCATCATCCCCGATGTGGTCACACTCGCGAAGGGGCTTGGCGGTGGGCTGCCAATGGGGCGTGCCTGGCGATCGGACCCTTCGCGGCGCGGCTGACGGCCGGCCTGCACGGCAGCACGCTCGGCGGCAATCCGGTCTGTGCGGCCGCGGCACTGGCTGCGCTGCGCATGCTGGATGATGGGGGCCCACCCAGTCTTTTGCAGGCGGCGTTATCTCACCAGACCCGCCGCCGGGGACTTGCGCTGGTTGACCCCCTCCGGCGTGGCGATGACCGAACAGAACTGGGCAGATCACTTGCGCGGAGCGTAGGGGTGCTGATCGACGGCTCGACCGATCCCGACCGCGGTAACAACGGCATCCCACTGGTCGACGACTATTTCTCATTTTTATCAAGGGCTGTTGGGAGCCGCTGACGTTCACTATGTCTACCGACGTGTCCAAACGTTCGTGGCAGATCTTGTGCGACACCTTCGACCCGACACGCAGCGGCACCGCGGACGACCACGTGCAAGTCGGCCCGCGCGCACTGGTCATCCCGCAGTCATCAGCTTGAGCTCGTACTCCGACCACCCCGGCCCAAATGCTTTCCAGGCCAGTACGCCTCGTCCGGGCTGGGCGCATCGCTGCGATCCACCTGCACTGCGCGGCCGATCGCGTTAAGGCCGTACGGCCCTGCCTGGTCGGGACCAATGCCTCCTGAATTCGGCCCAGCGCGCTTACTAGTGTCACAGCACAAGTGCTGGGCCGCGCGTGCCAAAGGTTTTGGTCTAGCAGCTGCCCCTCACAACTCAAACCTGGCCGGCAAGACATCTGGAGGCACGACATGGCCGAGCACGTTCCGCTAGGAGGTCGATCGGATTTACGACGAGTCCGGGGTCGGCAAATGGGCGGCCGCGGGCTTTGCGCCGGCGCGACAAGATTCCTCCGAAAGTTGACCCGATGACAGCAGACTTCGACATTGAGAAGTCCGGGCTACTCGACGGCCTCGGAGGTCGCGCACGCACGGATCGTGCTGAACTTATCGCCTGGCTCCTCGCCCGCGGTTTCACTGTCGAGCAGATCCGGACATCGACCTCTCCGCTGCTGCTGCCCGCGCAGCGGGTAATGGGTGACGACGGGGGTGTACTTGTCGGCGCGTGAGGCGGCCGCGGCGACCGGACTCGACCTGGGGTTAGTGCAGCGTTTGCAGAGCGCCGGCGGCCTACCTCGGGTCGAAGATGCGGACGCCGCGGTCTTGCCTGAAGCGGATGCCCTCGCCGTCGGCCGCGCCAAGTTCTTCCTCGATCTGGGTGTGGACGACAACGAGACCGTCGCCATCATCCGCGTTTTGATGCAGGGTCTGGAACGGGCTGCGGCAGTGATGCGCCGCGCCGCGTACAAGACTTTCGCCCATCCCGGGGCGAGCGAGGTCGAGCTTGCCATGCAATCGGAGGAGATGGCGCGTCAAGCTGCGCCAGGAATCCGACCGGTGGTCAAAGACCTGATGCTGGTTCAGCTGCGCCATATCTTCGTGACGGAAGCCGTCACCGCCGCGGAGCGCGCCGCTGGCAGCCTTCCGGGTGCTCGCAAGGTCGCGGTGGCCTTCGCTGATCTCGCCGGCTTCACTAGCCTCGGCGAGACGCTACCGGCCGAGGAGCTCGAACACATTGCCAGCATCCTGACCGACCTGGCCGACAAGGTGGCTATCGCCCCGGTGCGATTCATCAAGTCGATTGGCGACGCGGTCATGTTCGTGTCACCGGAAACCGTACCGTTGTTGAACGCTGTCCTGGATTTGATTCCGCTCGCAGATAAGGCGGGCCTGCCGCCGCTTCGGGTCGGCGTTGACTACGGAGATGCCGTTAGCAGCGCCGGCGATTGGTATGGCAATCCTGTCAACGTGGCCAGCCGGCTCACTCACGTGGCACGGCCAGGAACAGTGCTGGTGGCAGAAGCCGCGCGCGAAATCGTCGGAGACGCGGGGTATTTCGAGTTGTCGTCTGCTTATTCGCGAAAGCTCAAAGGCATCA
>JAFAID010000633.1 GCA_019236925.1 Mycobacterium sp.
ACCGTGCAACGGGTGCACGGCGACCTGCACCTGGGGCAGGTGTTGCGCACGCCGGAGTCCTGGCTGTTGATCGATTTCGAGGGCGAGCCCGGTCAACCGCTGGAGGAGCGCCGTGCGCCGGATTCTCCGTTGCGCGATGTGGCCGGCATGTTGCGCTCCTATGAGTACGCCGCCTACGGACCACTGGTCGACCAGTCTGCCGACAAGCAACTCGCGGCGCGCGCCCGAGAATGGGTGCAGCGCAACCGTAGTGCGTTCTGTGACGGCTACGCTGCCGCATCCGGCATCGACCCGCGTGATTCGGCGCTGGTCTTGGCGGCGTACGAACTGGACAAGGCGGTCTATGAGGCCGGCTACGAGGCTCGGCACCGCCCCGGCTGGTTGCCCATTCCGCTGCGGTCGATCGCCAAGTTGACGGCTAATTGATTTGAGCGGCATTTGAATCGCGCTCGGCAGGAGGCGCGGGTCGCGGCGGTCTGAAAGCATGTGCTCATGCTGCGTGAGACATTCGACAGTGAGGCGCGGTTGTCGTGGGTCCTAGCCGCCTTGGCCGGCGTGCTGGGAGCGACGGCATATACCCATTCCGCCGGATACTTTGTGACGTTCATGACCGGGAATGCACAACGCGCCGTGCTCGGGTACTTCCGCGGCGACGTGAAGCTGGCGGTGTCGGCCGGCGTGCTCATGCTGTGCTTCGTCGCCGGTGTGGTGGTGGCGTCAGTGTGCCGGCGGCATTTCTGGGTCGCGCATCCGCACGGACCGACCGTGCTGACTACGGTCAGTCTGTTCGCCGCCGCGGTATTGGGCGTCATCGACGACGGTTGGCAAGAGGTTAACCTCGATTTTCCGCCGATTATGTTGGTGGTCTTTGGTGTTGGCGCTCTGAACACGTCGTTCGTCAAGGATGGCGAGGTGTCGGTGCCGCTGAGCTATGTGACCGGCACGCTGGTCAAGATGGGGCAGGGCATCGAACGCCATATCGCGGGTGGAAACGTGACGGATTGGCTCGGCCACTTCTTGCTGGTCGCCAGCTTCGTCGTGGGCGCCGCTTTCGGCGGCTGGATCAGCACGGTGGTCAATGGAACCGGGATGCTGGTAGCCGCTACGGTGGTGTGCGCGTTGACGACCGGCTACACCTACTTCCACCAGGACCGCCGGGCATTGCTGGAATAGCGTTCCATCAAAAGAACATCGGCAGCAGCGCCGGGGGTGCGCTGCTGCCGATGTGTTCGGAGGGTGTGTCTAGGTGGCGGCTTGAGCGGCGCTCAGCGTCCGCTGAATGTCGGGTTTCATGGCGACCAGTTGCTGGTTCCAGTAACCCCAGTCGTGGGTCCCGTTGGGCGGGAAGTTGAACGTGGCGTTGTTGCCGCCCGCGGCCACGTAGTTGTCGCGGAACTGCTGGTTGGTCCGCAGCGTGAACTGCTCCAGGAACTTGGCCGGCATGCTGTCGCCACCCAGGTCGTTCGGAGTGCCGTTACCGCAGTAAACCCAAATACGGGTGTTGTTTTGCACCAGTCGAGGGATCTGGACCATCGGGTCGTTTCGCTTCCATGCCGGGTCGCTCGTCGGACCCCACATGTTGGTGGCGCTGTAACCGCCCGCGTCGCCCATGGCCAGACCGATCAACGTCGGCCACCAACCCTCGGACGGGTTCAGGAAGCCCGACAGCGATCCCGCGTAGGAGAACTGCTGCGGGTAGTACGCCGCCAGAATCAGTGCCGAACCACCCGACATCGACAGGCCCACTGCGGCATTGCCGGTCGGCGAAATGCCCCGGTTGGCCTGCAGGTAGGTCGGCAGCTCGCGGGTGACGAAGGTTTCCCACTTGTACGTCTGGCAGCCGGTCTTGCCGCACGCCGGCTGGTACCAGTCGGTGTAGAAGCTCGACTGTCCGCCGACTGGCATGATCACCGACAGGCCCGACTGGTAGTACTCCTCGAACGCGGGAGTGTTGATGTCCCAACCATTGAAGTCATCCTGGGCGCGCAACCCGTCGAGCAGGTAGACCGCGTGCGGTCCGCCGCCCTGGAATTGCACCTTGATATTGCGGCCCATGGCCGCCGACGGGACCTGCAGATACTCGACCGGCAGGCCCGGCTTGGAGAACGCCCCCGCGGTCGCCGAGCCGCCGACGGCACCGACCAGACCGGACAGCAGTGCCGCTCCCATGGTCGCGATTGCCAGTCGACGCGGCAAACGGGCCGCCGCGCCGCGCAACTTCTCAACGAACTTCATAGCTCCTACCCATCCCAACTTTCATCTGCCGCATCACGCGGTCGAATAGCTGTCGGAGGCAGTCAAACACAGCGCGCGGCTCACCCCCGTTTGTCGCCTCGGGGTGTGAGATCGCGGTTGGCTAACGATTACGCGTCAGCGCGGACTCAAAGATAACGATTGGGAATCGTTGGCCTGTCACCATTTACAGCGTGGGCACCCGCTCTTAGGAGACCAATCGGCGCAAAAGCGTTGATGCAGTGATGATTCCGAGCATCGCAGCCACCACCAAAACGACGATGTCCGCCGGGTTGAACGGTGTGCCGATCAGCAGCGCCCGTAGCGCGTCGACTTCGTAACTGAGCGGGTTGACCCTGCTGAGCACATGCAGCCATGGGGGCATCACGTTGACCGGGTAGAGCGCGTTGGACGCGAAGAACAGCGGCATCGTGATGGCTTGACCGATGCCCATGAGCCGATCGCGACTGCGGACCAGCCCGGCCAACGTCATCGACAGGCACGCGAAGAACGCTGCGCCCAGCATGACGATGCCCATCGCGCCCAGGATCCGCAGTGGATTGATGGTCAGGCCAACGCCCATTAGATAGGCGAGCGCTAACACGCCCACCACCTGGGCTACCGATCGCACGCCCACCGCAAAGGATTTACCGGTGATCAGCGCCGACGCCGGTGCGGGCGTCACCGTGAGTTTGGCGAGGATGCCGGCGTCGCGGTCCCAGATGATCTGAATGCCGTAGAAGATGGAGATGAACAGCGCCGACTGCGCGATGATGCCGGGTGCCAGGAAGGCCAGATAAGACACCGATCCGGTGTTGATCACGTGCAAGTGGCTGAAGGTCGTCCCGAAGATCAGCAGCCACAGCGCCGGTTGCACCATCCGGGTGACGAGTTCGGTGCGGTCGTGCTGAAGCTTCTGCAGTTCGACGATCGCGAACGCTCCGACGCGACTCACTGTTGAGCCGACGCGTTGCCAGCCACGGGGGGCCCGGACCAGGGTTACCTCGATGGGGTGTTGGTCAACCGGCACGACGGGCAACCTTTCTGCTGGAACGGATTTCACCGAACGAGTCGGAAGATTCTGTCTGTTGCGACAAGTCGGATGCCGCGTAGTGACGAAACACGTCCTCGAGCGTGGCCGAAGGTGACAACGTGGCCTTCAACTTCGTGGGCGTTCCCACGGCCCGCAACTCGCCGCGATGCATCAACGCCACCCGGTCGCACAGCGCATCGGCCTCTTCCATGTAGTGGGTAGTCAGCAGAACGGTCATGCCGAACTGGGCCTGCATGCTCTGCACCTGCCTCCAGACGCCGTCGCGGGCAATGGGATCCAGACCGACGGTGGGTTCGTCGAGCACCAGCAGCGACGGGCGGTTGACAAGCGCTTGCGCCACCTCGAGTCGGCGCACCATGCCGCCGGAGTAGGTCCCGGCGAGCCGATTGGCCACGTCGAGTAGCTCCATGGCGGCCAGCGCCTGCTCGACGCGTTCGGCGCGCCGGGCGCGCGGCACGCCGTATAGCCGCGCGAACCAGTCAACGTTCTGTTTGCCCGTCAGCGCGGGCTCGATTGAAAGCTGTTGTGGCACATAACCGATATTGCTTCGGATGTCGACCGTCTGGTGACGCGAATCCATCCCGAAGATGCGCAGCCGGCCGTGCTGGACCGGCGTCAGCGTGGTGAGCATGCGCACCAGCGTGGTTTTACCGGCACCATTGGGCCCGAGCAGGCCCATGGTCTCACCGGGCCGCACCTGCAGCGTCACATCGTCGACGGCAGTGAACTTGCCGTATCGAAAGGTCAGGTGCTGGCAGTCGATGGCCGGAGGTAGCAGTTCGCTCATGATCGTCGCTCCTGGAGTAATCGTGTCATCGTGTCGAGAACCTCCAGTCCCTTTGCCAGAGATTCGATTTGGTCGTCGTCTAATTCGCCGAGTACCTCGGACAGCAGTGCTCGCCGTGCGGCCCTGGATGCGTCGACGATCTGCTGAGTGGGCTCGGCGAGTGCGAGCTCGCCGACGCGGCGATCAGTGGCGCCGACGCTGCGGGTGAGCACGCCGGCGGATACCAGCTTGGAAACCAGCGTCGAGGCGGTGTTGGGGACCAACCCGAGTTCGGCAGCGGCGGCGCTGACCGATATGCCAGGGTTGCGGCCCACCAGCCAAAGCAATTCCGACTGCGACTCGGTGAGTCGTGCGGAATCAAAACCGCGACCGACGGACCTACGAAGTTGGCGGCGGAATCTGCCGACGACCCGGAAAACCTCGGCCGCTAAATCGGTGGTTACCTGCACTTACCCGACAATACCTCTGTTTAAGAGCTAAATATTGGGGTGAGCTGTGGGGTGGTTATGCATTCATAAGCGGGCTATCGCGCATAAGCGGGCTATCGCGCGACGCGGTGCAGTTCTACCTCCGTCAGGTTGCCGTCACGGACCGTCGCGGTCATATACGTGCAGGCCGGTTGGCGGCGGCGATCCGTGGGGGAGCCGGGGTTGAGCAGCCGCAGCCCGGTGCTCGTCGTGGTGTCCCAGGGAATGTGACTGTGGCCGAAGATCAGCACGTCGCTGTCGGGATAGCGCAACGACATCCGCTCCTCCCGGCCGGCCGCGCCGCCGGTCTCGTGGACAACCGTGAAGTGCAGCCCGCCCAGCACCACGTCCGCGCGCTCCGGCAACCGCGACCGCAGCGCCGGTCCGTCGTTGTTCCCCCAGCACGCCACCAGCCGCGCCGCGCTCGCCGCCAGCATGTCGAGCAACTCGGGCGTCACCCAGTCGCCCGCATGAAAGACGACGTCGGCCTGCGCCACTTCGTCCCATACCTGTGCAGGCAGATCGCGGGCGCGTCGCGGCACATGGGTATCGGCGAGTAGCAACAGCCTCACCCGCTCATCCTGCAACAGGGTTCGCCGCTAGCTCTGTTTACTGCACAAAGAACTTGAGATCTGCTTAGCCTCGGTGCCGTTCACCGCCAATTACCTGTGCGCCGACCGCGCGAAACTGGTGCTCCTCGCTGGGCCAGTGTTTGTCGCTACCCCAGTCGCCGCTGTGGTGAGTAACGGCACTATCGTTCTACTTAAGCAGAGGAGAACACAATGCGCACCTTCGACTCAGTTGCCGACCTCGCCGCCGCCCAAGGTCAAACCATTGGACAAAGCGAATGGGTCACCATCACCCAGGAAGACGTCAACCTTTTCGCCGATGCGACCGGCGATCACCAATGGATTCACGTGGATCCGGAACGGGCAGCGAAAGGCCCGTTCGGCAAGACCATCGCCCACGGCTTCATGACGCTGGCTCTGCTGCCCCGGCTCCAGCACCAGATGTACACGGTCAACGGCATCAAGCTTGCCATCAACTACGGCCTGAACAAGGTCCGCTTCCCCGCGCCGGTGCCGGTCGGGTCAAAGGTGCGCGCGCAGAGCTCATTGGTTGGGGTCGAGGACCTTGGCAACGGCGCGGCACAGGCGACGGTGTCGACCACCGTGGAGATCGAGGGGTCGGCCAAGCCGGCGTGTGTGGCCGAGAGCATCGTCCGATACATCTCGTAGGCTCAGGCCATGGACGCTGAGCTGGCATCCTGGCTGGCCGCCGGAAAGCACTTCGACTACCTCGGCTTTGACGTCTTCTACCGGCTTGAAGGCAGTGGACCTCCGCTGCTGCTGATCCATGGTTACCCGTTCAACTCCTTTGACTGGGCGCCGATCTGGCCGACGCTGACGCAACGTTTCACCGTCATCGCACCGGACATGATGGGCATGGGCTTCTCCGCGAAGCCCATCGCCTACGAATACTCGGTGCACGACCACGCCGATATGCACGAGGCACTGCTGGCCCACCTGGGAATCGGCAACGCGCACATCCTGGCCCACGACATCGGTGACTCGGTGGGCCAGGAACTGTTGGCCCGTCACGAGTTTGGTCAGCACGCTTACGGCGCGCTGCGCATTGACTCGATCACCTGGCTCAACGGGGGGATGTTCGTCGAGACCTACACGCCACGGGCGGCGCAGAAGCTCTTGTCAAGAACTCCGTTGGGCGACATCCTGAGTCCGGTGCAGAACAGCCCGTTGTCTCGTCGCCTACTGGAACCGACGCTGCGCGAGCTGTTCGGTCCCAACACCAAACCGACACGGCACATGATGGACGTGTTCAACCAGATCTTGGATTACAACGACGGCCGGCGGGTATTGCACAAGGTCGGCCGCTTCATCAATGACCGCTTCACGCATCGAAATCGGTGGGTACGTGCCATGCGGCAGACCGCGGTTTCGATGCGGCTGATCGACGGGCCGGTCGATCCGAACTCCGGTGCGCACATGGCACGCCGTTACGCCGAGGTGATACCCCACCCCGACGTGGTGATGCTCGCCGACGACATCGGGCACTGGCCGCAACTCGAAGCGCCCGATGCCGTGCTGACCCATTTTCTGACCCACGTCGACCGCGTCGCCGCCGGTTAGAACTCGGTAACCGCGTGCTCGAGGCGTTGCTTCGGGTCGTCCCTTGCGATCAAACTACCGAGGACGCCCACTAAGGGCCGAATGATGCAGTGACGCAGGACTTTAGTCACTCGTCACGGAGATGGGGCCGCCATAGTGTCGAAGCGTCAGATGAGCAAAGGAGACAAATGATGGCGCAAGCCCCACACACGACCGAGCCACGCTGGGCCGAACTCTCTGATGATGTCCTCGAATCACTTGAGGCCGGACGTAAGAGAGGTATCGAAGCCGTCCGTACTTTCGTGGATGAAGTGACTTCAGTGGTCGACGGAGAGTCGCGGCGCAAGACCGTCATCGACGCTGCGCTGAAGTTGGCTGAAGAGCTGGTCACCACGCGGATCGAATTCGTGCGCGGCGTAGTGCGAAGTGCCGGCGAGGCCGTGAGCAAGTAGTAGCCCATCATCTACGGCCAGAGCTGTGGCCGTCCATAGCCGGCCCCTCGTTATGGACGGCCACATTCTTATGTTCGGTGGCTCGGGACTCGTGAGGACCTAAGGCGTGACCTTCGACTCTCGCCAACAGCCGGTCTTGCCGCAGACACTGCACACCATGACCACATCCGACGAGACCGCCGAAACCTGGCGGGACTTGGCCGATCAGCTGACGGCTGCTCAGATCACGCAACTTGAGCGGTTCGAACTCGACGAACCGCAGGAATGGCGCGTCAGTGGGCGGTCAAGAACACCCCCGCAGCGGCACGATTCGACAATGTTGCGCCGCCCGCCGGTGCGGTGCGCGTGTTCGGCTGGCAGCGTGACGGCAACTGGTTCTGCGATTTCGAGGGCACCATGCGACGCGCGGGCAGGCCCACCTTCATATCTTCGGCCGACAGCAAGCCGACGGCTCGAAACGTCAGTGGATCGCCGCGCATACCAGACGTTTAGACGCGCTCGACGCGGCAACGGCGCGCGAGCTGGCCGCCGCGCTGACCGACGCGGCCGATGAGATCGAGCGCTCGGCTGAGCCTCGCGCGATGAACTAGCAATCCCAGAAGGATGACGAAATGACAGCTACCGGCGAACCGCTATCGAAGACTCAGCCCGAGGTTGATACCCGGGCCCAGCCCGAGGTTGATACCCGGGCCTGGGAATTTCTGATCGACGGCTCGAAGGTTTCCTTTGACGCCATGGCGGTGTTCACCTCAGGGGCCGTGGCGACATCGACACCGAGTCCCTCGACGCAATCGTGAGCCGTCTCTGAGCGTGCAACGCCCTCTGCGCTCGACTTTCGCCGATTACGGGACGTCACTGGCGACTTCATGGCCTAACCCGGAACCGCCTACTTGCTCATGGGTGGAAGATCGCCGACTGCACCGCGCCGAACCGATGTTGCGCCCGTTCGTCGGCCGCTTTCTGCTCTTCAGCGGTGACGACAACCGCGTCCGGGCCTGGAAACACCGTCGCCACGTGACCAGTGTCAAGCCACCGCACCACATAGGGTGGTGAACCGTCGGACGAGCGCACCTCTGCGATCAGCCCCCGCTGGTCGGGTCGATCGACCGTCACGCCCTTGATCACCAGCCAGTCTCCAACCTTTGCCTTCATGGGCATTCCTCCTTCGGGAGTTCAATCGTGCAGGCACCCGTGGCGGCGGCGGAAGGGCATCAGGCCCTAACTCCTGTGGCCGAAAGTCCCAGATGGCCAGGACTTCGGCGTGGCTACCTCGATCGCCAAAGTCCCACCCGTACCATGGCTTTGCGCTCTGCGGCGCGAGATGTGGGCATGGTCGAATCCACAGGATCGTTCGACGAGGAGGCCATCATGGGTTCATCATCGCGGACCGAGGTCAGGCACCCATGGTCGCTGTGGCGCTATCTCCACGCAGGAGCCGCTGTCCCATCGACAACCCTGTATCAAGTAACAGATCGCCTGCACGAAGAACGCACAGTACGCGTGCCGGTCAACGCCATTGGTCCTACGGTCTCCGCGTGGTTGGCCGAGTTGGGCGCCAACAGCCCAATGGTTGAAGACCTCGCGCGAGCGGTCCGAAACGGCGACTGGCCGGCCGCATTTGCTGTCGGCGAGCACCTGTCGGTTCACGTGGCTGTTGCGGCCTAGGCAACGTCTTCGCGATCGTCACCGATCCCCGCGCCGTCCGGCACCTCGACCCGCTGAATTGGCACTGCGGATTGCTCACTGGGGGCGGGTGATCCTGCGAGGTCCGATCATTCCTCGTCTTCGATGATGTGAACCGCGGCTTCCTCGGCGGAGGCCGCGCCGCCGGAAATGCCGACGTCCTCAGCTACCAACTCCGCCTCGGCGTCTTCGTCAAACCCCCAGTCCGGCGCTACAAGTCGTCCTGCTCGCGCACGGCCGACTTCACTTGGCTCGGGAAATTCGGCTTCACGCTCAGCCTCGTCGGAGCGTCGCTGCTCATCTTCGTCGAGCCAGACATTAATTCGCGCTGCCGGATCGGGCTCCTCCTCGGCGAGCATTTGGTCCATGCTTTCCGACGGGCCGAAGGCGCCGGGACCATACGGCTGCTCCGGCGGTGAAAACCCCTCATCGAGTGCGTCGTCGGTGCCGCGGTCGATGAGGGTGTCCTCTGGCTGAAGCTGGTTGTCGTCGTCCAGGCTGTATTCGCCTGCGGCCGGGCCAGCGTCATAGTGAGCGCTCATATCTTGTCTCAGCTGTCGTAGGGTCAGTGCATTTGATGATGATGTCGCGGGCGGTAGTCATCGTGTCTCCTGAAAGTCGTTCGAAGACTCGGCAAGACGACTCGCGGCCAATTCGAAGCTATAGCGGCCGGGCATGCCGAGCTAGGGCCATTTGGCCTACGATCTGGGACTTTGGACCTATCGACTGGTACTGCACCGGGCAGCTTGGCTGGAAGTGGCCACGATGTAGCGGGGGTCTTGGACCACGCCCTCGATATCTGAAACACCTAGCCACAGATGGAGGAATTGACATCGCTGATAACCGTTATCTCGAAATCGTCAAACGCTTACTTAGCGCCGAGACGTACTTCCGTTCGCGCGAGGAGGCCCAAGAGTCTGAACATGACCGACCGCGTCCCGAGAAGGGATCGAACTAACGACACACATTGGTGCGGCGCTCGATGCTGTTGGTGCGCCGTACATTTGATTCCGCGTGATCGATCTCTGGCTGACGTGGCTAAACGGTCGTCTCAGGGATCGAAGTATCCGCAGCCTCATGTGCACCAATCGGCTCTCAGAACTCGGCGACGGCGTGCTCGAGGCGTTCGGCCAGCTTGGCCTGCGCCTCTGCGCGCCGGCTAGGCAGATGCTGGGACGGGAAAGCCGTTGACACCGGCTGATATTCGCGCAGCGTGCGACGGGCCACGGTCATCTTGTGCAACTCGGTGGCCCCGTCGGCGATCCCCAGCGACTCCGCGGCGATCATCATCTTGATGAACGGCATCTCGTCTGAAACCCCCAGCGCGCCGTGCAGGTGCATGGCACGCTGCACGACGTCATGCAGCACCTGCGGCATCGCCACCTTGACCGCGGCGATATCGCGGCGCACCTTTTGGTAGTCGTGATGCTTATCGATCAGCCACGCGGTACGTAGCACCAGCAGTCGGAACTGCTCGATCTGGATCCAGCTGTCCGCGATCTTTTCCTGGGTCATCTGGAAGTTCGACAACGGACCGTTTCGCGTTTGGCGTGACACCGCCCGCTCACACATCATGTCGAATGCCCGTCGCGCCAAGGCGATGGTGCGCATGGCGTGATGAATGCGCCCGCCGCCGAGGCGCGTCTGCGCGATCGCGAACGCCTGCCCTTCGCCGCCGAGGATGTGATCGGCCGGCACCCGGACGTCGGCATAGCGGACGTAACCATGGGTTGCGTGTGAATCGGTGCCGACCCCGACGTTGCGGATGATCTCGATGCCCGGCGTGTCGGCCGGGACGATGAACAGCGACATCTTGTCGCGGGTACGCGCGTCCGGATTGGTGACTGCCATGACGATGAAAAAGGTCGCGTGTCTGGCGTTGGTGGAGAACCATTTCTCGCCGTTGAGTACCCACGTGTCGCTGTCGGGCTCGGCGCGGGTGACGAAAAGGCCGGGATCCGAGCCACCTTGCGGCTCGGTCATGGAATAACAGGACGTGATCTCACCGTCGAGCAGCGGCTGCAGGTACCGAGCTTTCTGCTCGGCGGTGCCGAACATGGCAAGGATCTCCGCGTTGCCTGAGTCGGGTGCCTGGCAGCCGAAGACCGACGGGGCAAAGCGGGACCGGCCGAGTATTTCGTTGAGCAGCGCGAGCTTGACCTGGCCGTAGCCTTGGCCGCCGAGTTCAGGTGTCAGGTGCGCGGCCCACAGACCGTGATCCCTGACCTGCTGCTGCAGCGGCCGCAGGATCGCCATCGTGTCGGCGTTTTTCTTGTCGTACGGGTCGAGGGCCACCAGGTCGAGCGGCTCGAGCTCGTTGACCATGAACTCTTCGACCCAGTCCAGCTTCGCTTGGTATTCAGGGTCCGTTTCGAAGTCCCACACGATTCCAGACGCTACTACTCTGGCTGCCAATGACAATCAACACACGTCCCGCGCGAAAGGCGGACATCACCGAGCTGTCGCACGCCCTCGGCCGTGCCTTCTACGACGACCCGGTCTCGATCTGGATCATGCCCGACGACAAGACACGGGCCGCGCACCTGCGGAAATTTTTCGCGGCCATTACCCGCCACCACCACCTCGCCGGCGGTGGTGCGGAAGTGGCCAGCGACGGGTCGACTATCGGCGCCGCTGCGCTATGGGATCCGCCGGGCCGGTGGAAGCAGTCGGCCCGCGAACAACTGATGATGCTGCCGTCGTTCCTCCTCGGATTCGGATTTCGGATGAGGACTGGCCGCAAACTCGGCGAACTGCTCGAGCGGATGAAGCAACACCACCCCGAGGAACCGCACTGGTACCTGGCCGTACTTGGCAGCGACACCGTCGTCCGCGGCAAAGGCTATGGACACGCATTAATGCGGTCGCGACTAGACCGGGTTGACGCTGAACATGCGCCTGCCTACCTGGAGTCGAGTAAGTACCAAAACATCGCCTATTACCAGCGGTTCGGTTTCGAGGTGACCGGCGAGCTGGTAGTGCCCAACGGCGGTCCCACGCTGTGGCCGATGTGGCGGGCGCCGCGGTAGTGAGGGCGTTTAGCCACCCAAGTCCGAGGGCAACCGATTGGCTATGGCTAGCGACAACGACGATCCCGAAACTCTGAGCCCAAGCGAGTCGACGGATTCCGATGAGGTCCGCAATGACGACGGTGACATCGTCGTCGACCCTCCCGACAACTGGAGCGAGGCCGATAAGTTTGGGATGACGGCGCGCGAAGCGGAAGAGGGAGAGTCCCTGGACGACAGGCTGGCCGCCGAGGAACCCGACATGCTGAACGGCGTGGGCCCCGACGTGGACCTTCCACGCCGCGCGCATCGCGGTCAGGTCGACGGAACCCCCGAGGACGGGGACTCGCTGTTCAACGTGGACGAGTGACGCTCGGTCGTGTCGTGCAGCGTGGCGCGGAATTGCATTGCCCGGTAAGGCCATCCGTGCGCGGTGTTCCACTGCGACACCACCAGGCCGACGCCGCCGGCGATATCGAGCTTCGAACCCGGCAGGACATAACCGCCGTAGAGCTGCGCGACCCGGCTATGGGCATGATCTTCGGCGTCCCACGCGGACCCGACGACCGGCATCTGCAGCGGCGCATCGTGCACAGCGGTGGGGGATTCGATGACCCGATATCCGAGTGCGTAATTCGAGGACAGGAATCCGCCCAGGATCCACTTACCAGTTGCCAACCGCCGCAGCGACAGCTCGCCCCACTGTTCGCCCGTAGGCGTCAGCGGCGTCGGCTCGCTGCTCCATGACCAACGACCGTGGGTGCGCCCCCACCCGGAGTACTTGCGCAGATCGCCGATGTGCTCTGGCCGCACCCGGTTCAGGATGATCCCCTTGTCACGCTGAAAGCCGGTGGAAACGACGTAGATCCAGCCGTCGGCGGGGTCGTAATCCCATGACCAACACTGCGCGTGACCGTTGTGCAGCCGGGCGGGGAACTTCGCGTCGAGGTGACGCCACGAGATCCCGCTATCGTCCGATCGCCAAATCTCCGTCCACACGACGTTGCCGAAGCCGCGGTTGACGATCGCGTGCAGGTAGAGCGTGTCTTCCACCCGCAGCAGGTCGGACGGGATCACCGTGCTGATGCCGCTGCGCGGCCGGCCCGACCGGCCGGTGCGGTGGGTGTAGCGCCACAGCTGATGTGCGTATTCGGGATCCGGGCCGCCGGCGCGCTGATAGGTAATCGGGTGGGCGGCGTCGCCGGTGCCGATGAGGATCACCGGTGAACGCCAGTCGCCGTGGCCAACACTGTTGCCGGAGAAGGTGTCTCCGAACACCGAAACCAACGTTCCGTTGGGTGCGGTTATCGACGCGCCCAGGTCGGTGCATGTCACACCCCACCGGTCGGTGAGGCCGGGCCCGGTGATGTCGGCCAGCTTGCCGTCTCTGCGACGGGAGGTAGCCAATGCGTCAGCCCGACCACTGCCGGCCGTCGACGATGATGTCCAAACGCTCGTTGAAAAACGCGATGCGGTCGGTGACCGGTTCCCCTTCGCGCAGCGGGTGATGGTAGGTCCACGCCACATCTGTCGGGCCGTCGGGAACCGAGAAGTAGGACGCCCGGCCCTTGTATGCGCAATAGCTGACGGTGTCGGTCGGCTTGAGATCGACGACGACGTCGGCGCGTGGTAGATAGAAGCGGACCGGCAGCAAGGTCTCGAACAACAGCAGCGGCTGTGATGACTCGGCCAGCAGGCGGCCTTTCGACTCGACCCGCACATGGCGGCTGCTGGCCAGGATGTCGATACGTTTGAACGGGTCATGTGGGTGAGCGACGATCGGCTCGTCTTCTTCGCGCCACTCGAATGCGCTGAAGTCGAACGTGACATAGCCGGTCAGGTCCGGATCGTCCGGCCGGAACGCCGCCGACGTCCGCCTCGTGCCGCCGACAGCGACGTCGAACATCTCGCCCGTACAGCTGTGCGCGGCGAACGGGTTGGTCGGGACCAGGACCGGCAAGTCGGTGAGGTCGTCAACCAGGCCGACCGATTCCAGCCGGGCCGAGACATCCCGCTCCGGCACCGCATACGTCGGGACTACCCGCCGGGGCTCCCAGACCAGCAGTCCGTTGACGGTGTCGGCAACGAGCTCGTCGCCCAGATAGATCCGAAGGCGCTTGTTGGTGGGTTCGTAGCGCAGCGACGGCAGTGCGCCGCCTAGCAGATCTCGCATTTTGGTGGCCATTGCACCATCATGGCCCCGCCGGTTAGACCGTCGCGGTGTGCACGGACTCGACGCTGTACAGATGAGGGTCGTAGCCGTTCGCCAGTTCGGCGCACAGCGCCATGTGTTCTTGCGCCGTGCTGTTCTGCAGCATCGCCTGGAACGCCTCGGCGCTGCGCCATTGCGCGTAGTTGACGACGCGGGTGCTGTCGGTGCTGATGTGAATGTTCGCCGAGATGAACCCGTCGATGTGCTGCATCACTTCCTCGGTGGCTGCCGTCAACAGGTCGGCGAGTTGCCGTGCCCGCTCGGGTTCCACGGTGAACACGTTGATCAGCGTCGCGTGGTTGGCATGTGGGGTGATAACGGTCATGACTCCTCCTGTGTCAGGTTCCTGACGAAAACGATAGCATCGATGTAAGGTTCCTGTCATGCAATCGTCTGAGAAGGAGCGTTCGGTCGGCTACCTGGTCAAGCGGGTCCAGCAAGGGCTGCGCAGGCGATGTGACGCTGCGCTGAGACCGACCGGGCTGTCGATGGCGCAGTACGCGGCGTTGCGGGCGCTCGCCGAACACCCGGATGCCTCGGCCGCCGAGCTGGCACGGTTGTGCTTTGTGACGCGGCAGTCCTTGCAGGATCTGCTGGCCGGGTTGCGCGCCGCGGGTTTAGTCGAGACCGCCGCCGCGCCGCCGCGCGGCAGAGCTAGGTCGTTGCGCCTGACCCGCCGCGGATCGCGGCAACTCAAAGCTGCCGACGATGCCGTATTCGTAGTCGAAGCGGTGATGTTGCAAGGCATTTCGCTTGGCGCGCAGCGAACCGTTGCGGAGGCTCTGCTCAGCTGTGCTCAGAACCTAGAAAATTCCGAAAGCGCGTGATTACGGGTTGCTGCGCCAGGCGTTGATGCCGATCACGATCATCCGCAGCTGTTTGACTGCGGTTCGCCGAATCTCCTCGAGTGCCTCGGCGCTTTGGGCGTCCTCGAGCGCCTCGGCGACGACGATCATCGAGTTGACGAACAGGGTCGCCAACACGTTGAGATCTTCAGTGCTCCAAGCGTTCAGCCCGGGGAACCGGGCGAGGTCGGTGGCCAGCTCCGAGGTGAGAAGCCGGAACTCGGTGCGGATGGCATAGCGCAACACGGTGACGCCGCTGGAGCGTTCGCGCCCGATGAAGCGCCAGTGCTCACGGCGCTCGGTGACGCTGGCGACCACGATCTCGACGGACGATTCGATCACCCGACTCGGGTCGAGCTTGCCGGCGCGGGCGCCGCGCAGCATGTCGCGCAAGGTCCGAAACGACTCGTCGATCAAGACCAGCCCAAGGGCCTCCATTGATTCGAAATGGCGGTAGAACGCCGCGGGGACGATCCCGGCTTCCCGGGTCACCTCGCGTAGGCTCAGGCCGCTGAAACTCCGGTCGTCGAGTAGTTTGAGCGCCGCGGCGACGATGGCGCGCCGAGTCGCCTGTTTGCGCTCTTCCCGGGACGGTCCTTCGCGGCTACGCCCGCGGCCCGACCGATGCGGGCGTGAGCTAGGCGTACGGTCGTTCACTGTGTG
>JAFAID010000134.1 GCA_019236925.1 Mycobacterium sp.
CTGACCTGGGTCGACCTGCGAACGTTCGACGGGCTGGGCCCGCCCAAACTCGTCGCGGTACCCGGCGCGGCATGGTCGTCGGCGTTGGTCCCTTTAGCGCTGCTGTTGCTGGCGACCGCTGTCGCCGCGTTGGCTGTGCGTGGCTGGCCGTTGCGAATGCTGGCGCTGCTGATGGCCGTTGCCAGCCTGGCAATCGGCTATCTGGCGATCAGCTTGTGGGTCATCCCGGACGTGGCAGTGCGCGGAGCCGATATCGCACACGTGCCCGTGCTGACTTTGATGGGCAGCCAGCGGCAATACCCGGGGCCGGCGATCACTCTGGCGACCGCGATATGCACGCTGATCGCTGCCGTGCTGCTGATGCGAGTGGCCGCGTCGGCTCACGGCACAGTGACGAAATATCTGACGCCCGCTGCCCGCCGAGCACTGTCGCAGCCCGACGAGAAGACCATGTCGCAGCGTTTGATCTGGGATGCGCTCGATGAAGGTCGCGACCCCACCGATCAACCGCAAGAACCGGATCGCGAAACACGACACGAACCTGACAGCGAGGGTCGGTGACGGACCGCACGCCGACGGTCGCTACCCTTCGAAAGGACGCCACCGATCTGCTGGGCAGCCTCACGGCCACAAAAGGGGAAAAGGACCGATATGAGTTCGGCAAGTGTGCTCGACTCCATCATCGAAGGAGTCCGCGCCGACGTTGCCGCTCGTGAGGCTGTCGTGAGTATGTCCGAGATCAAGGCGGCCGCCGAGGCGATGCCGTCACCGCTGGACGTCTTGGCGGCGTTGCGCGAGCCCGGTATCGGCGTCATCGCCGAAGTCAAGCGCGCCAGCCCGTCGGCGGGAGAACTCGCGTCGATCTCCGATCCGGCCAAGCTGGCATGCGCGTACGAGGACGGCGGTGCGCGGATCATCAGCGTGCTGACCGAACAACGACGCTTCAAGGGCTCGCTGGACGACCTCGACGCGGTGCGCGAAGCGGTGTCGGTTCCGGTACTGCGCAAAGACTTTGTGGTCGGGCCGTATCAGATTCACGAGGCACGCGCGCACGGTGCCGACATGCTGCTGCTGATCGTCGCGGCGCTGGATCAGCCTGTGCTCGAGTCGATGTTGGAGCGCATCGAGTCGCTGGGTATGATCGCGCTGGTCGAGGTGCACACCGAAGAGGAAGCGGACCGGGCGCTGAAGGCCGGAGCCCGGGTGATCGGTGTCAACGCCCGCGACCTGCGAACGCTGCGAGTGGATCGAGACTGCTTCGCGCGCATCGCGCCCGGGCTGCCCAGCGACGTCATCAGGATCGCCGAATCTGGGGTGCGCGGCACCGCCGACCTGCTGGCGTACGCCGGAGCGGGCGCTGACGCCGTACTGGTCGGCGAGGGCCTGGTGAAAAGCGGCGACCCCCGCGCAGCCGTCGCCGACCTGGTCACCGCGGGTAAACATCCGTCTTGTCCGAAGCCGGCCCGCTAAGCGTCGATGAGACGCATGCGCGGAAACAGGTGAACCCGATGAGCCGCTTGCGCGTTGAGCCTTCGTGATGGCAGATATCTTGCGGCCGGACCTTCCCCGCTCCAGTGCGGCGATCGCCGAGCCCACTCACCACGACCCTGACGCCCGGGGTCATTTCGGTGTGTACGGGGGCCGGTACGTCGCCGAGGCCCTGATGGCGGTGATCGAGGAGGTCACCGCCGCCTACGAGAAGGCGCGCACCGACCAGGAATACCTGGATGCTCTCGATAAGTTGCAGGTGCACTACACCGGCAGGCCGTCCCCGCTCTACGAGGCCGTTCGGCTCAGCGAGCACGCCGGCGGCGCACGGATATTCCTCAAACGAGAAGACCTGAACCACACCGGTTCTCACAAGATCAACAACGTGCTGGGCCAGGCCTTGCTGGCCCAGCAGATGGGCAAGACGCGGGTGATCGCCGAGACCGGTGCGGGCCAGCACGGGGTGGCCACCGCCACCGCCTGCGCGCTGCTCGGCTTGGACTGCGTCATCTACATGGGCGCCGTCGACACCGCGCGGCAGGCCCTGAATGTGGCGCGGATGCGGCTGCTGGGCGCCGAGGTGGTGTCGGTCGAGTCCGGCTCGCAGACACTCAAAGACGCGATCAACGAAGCGTTCCGCGACTGGGTCACCAACGCCGACAGCACCTACTACTGCTTCGGCACCGCCGCCGGGCCGCATCCCTTCCCGACCATGGTCCGCGACTTCCAACGGGTCATCGGGCTCGAGACGCGGGTGCAGATCCAGGATCAGGCCGGGCGGTTGCCCGACGCCGTCACCGCTTGCGTCGGCGGAGGATCCAACGCCATCGGGATTTTCCACGCCTTCCTCGACGACCCCGGGGTTCGGCTCGTCGGCTTCGAGGCTGCCGGCGATGGCGTTGACACCGGCCGCCACGCCGCGACTTTCACCGGCGGGTCGCCCGGAGCGTTTCAGGGGTCGTTCTCGTTCCTGCTGCAGGACGAAGACGGCCAGACCATCGAATCGCATTCGATCTCAGCCGGCCTGGATTATCCGGGCGTGGGTCCCGAACACGCGTGGCTGCGCGATACCGGGCGCGCCGAATACCGGCCGATCACCGACAGCGAGGCGATGGATGCGTTTCGGCTGCTGTGCCGGACGGAAGGCATCATCCCGGCGATCGAATCGGCGCACGCGGTGGCCGGAGCGCTCAAACTGGGTGTCGAGTTGGGCAGCGGCGCGGTCATCGTCGTGAATTTGTCCGGCCGCGGTGACAAAGATGTTGAGACCGCCGCGAAATGGTTCGGCCTGCTGGCGGACGGCGACGATGCGGGCAGCGGAGCTGCCCGAGGAGGAGCCGGACAATCGGATTCAGGCGGCGACGATGCCGGCAGCGGCCGATCATGATTGTCGAGCAGAGCGAAACAAATACTCTGACCGAGCTTTTTAGCTCGTGCGAGCGCGATAACCGGGCGGCGCTGATCGGCTACCTGCCGACCGGATACCCCGATGTGCGGACGTCGATTGACGCGATGACTGCGTTGATCGAGTCCGGGTGCGACCTCATCGAGGTTGGCGTGCCCTATTCGGATCCGGGTGTGGACGGCCCAACCATCGCAACGGCGTCCGAGATTGCGTTACGCGGAGGTGTACGGGTTCGGGATACGCTGACCGCCGTTGAGGCGATCAGCGCCGCCGGCGGCCGTGCCGTCGTGATGACATACTGGAATCCGGTGTTGCGCTACGGGGTTGATGCATTCGCCCGGGACCTTGCCGCGGCTGGTGGGCATGGGTTGATTACGCCGGACCTGATTCCCGATGAGGCCGACGAGTGGTTGGCGGCGTCCGACCACCACCATTTGGACCGCATCTTTTTGGTTGCGCCGTCGTCGACGCCGCAACGGTTGGCGGCGACGGTCCGGGCGTCGCGCGGATTCGTCTACGCCGCGTCGATCATGGGTGTGACCGGTGCCCGCGATGTGGTGTCGCAGGCGGCGCCCGAATTGGTAGGCAGGGTGAAGGCGGTTTCTGACATACCTGTTGCTGTCGGTCTGGGCGTGCGATCGCGGGAACAGGCGGCTCAGATCGCGGGCTATGCCGACGGTGTCATCGTGGGATCGGCGCTCGTCTCTGCATTGGCGACGGGTATGCCAGCACTACGGGCGCTGACCGAGGAACTTGCGACCGGTGTGCGCCAAAGGATTTCCGGTTCATGACGACGACTGTTATCGCATACTTCCCCAGTCCGCCCCAGGGCGTCTGGCACCTCGGGCCCGTGCCCATCCGCGCGTACGCGTTGTTCATCATCATCGGCATCGTCGCCGCGCTGCTGATCGGTGATCGACGCTGGGAGGCCCGTGGCGGCGAGCGCGGTGTGATTTATGACATCGCATTGTGGGCAGTGCCTTTCGGGCTTGTCGGGGGCCGGCTGTATCACCTGGCAACCGACTGGCGGACTTATTTCGGTGAAGGCGGCGCGGGGCTGGGCGCGGCGATGCGTATCTGGGACGGCGGCTTGGGCATCTGGGGTGCGGTCGCCCTGGGCGGTGTGGGTGCGTGGATCGGCTGCCGCCGTCGCGGCATTCCGCTGCCTGCCTTCGGCGACGCGATAGCCCCCGGTATCGTTCTCGCCCAGGCGATTGGCCGGTTGGGAAACTACTTCAACCAGGAGCTCTTCGGCCGCGAGACCACGATGCCGTGGGGTTTGGAGATCTTCTACCGGCGCGACCCTGCCGGATTCGTAGATGTGCATTCGCTTGACGGCGTGTCGACCGGACAGCTCGCGATGGTTGTCCAGCCCACCTTCCTCTACGAATTGCTTTGGAACCTATTGGTTTTCGCTGTGCTGATTTACCTGGATCGGCGCTTCACCATCGGGCATGGTCGGCTGTTCGCGCTTTATGTCGCCGGCTACTGCATCGGACGCTTCTGGATCGAACTGTTGCGTGACGATGCCGCCACCCACATCGCCGGAATCCGGATCAACTCCTTCACATCGACTTTCGTCTTCATCGGCGCGGTGGTGTATCTGATCCTGGCGCCAAAGGGCCGCGAGGACCCGGCATCGCTTAGTGGTTCGGCTGCCGACCGACTCGTACCGGACTCGGTTGACGAGGACACAACGGATTCTGCGGAGTCCACGGCTTCGATTGCGGCCGTAGCTGACGAGCCGGTCGGGGGGCCGGAAACGACAGCGACGACCGCGGTGGACCTGGCGGGGGTCGACAAACCAGAGACCGTGGCCGAAGCGGTCGCGGCGGAAGTCGACGCCCCCGAAGTCGAGGTAGCTGGAGCGTCCGAGCAGGCCGACACTGACGAGCCGGAGCCTGAGGAGGCGCCGGCTGAGCAGCCAGCGGGTGAGTCCGCCGAAGCCGAGCCGGAGCCGGCCGAGCAGGACGTGTCGGCGGAGGCCGAGGCCGAGTCGGCCGAGACCGATGAGCCGGAGCCTGACGAGGTGGCGGCTGAGCCCGAGCCGGCCGAGGGCGAGGCGGCCGAAGCTGACAAGGTCGAAACCGAAGCCGACAAATCCGAAACTGAAGCCGACGAATCAGAGGCGGACGCGGCCGAGGAGGCAGCGGAATCGGCGGGCGACGAAGCCGCCGAAGCAGAGGAGCCGACCCGGGAGCCAACTGACTCGACCGCAACGCAGTCGGGATGGCGGCAGAGGCTGAATTCCCGGTTGCGCCGACGATAGCCGCGACGCCGCGACGGCTGGCATGCTGAAAAGCGTGACCAATCCGGGCCAGCCCGGCCCCGCGCAGACGCGCTCACGAGGCGGTCTGTACGCCGTGCTGGGTTCGGGTGCGGTACTCGCAGGCGCGCTCGGTTATGTCGGTCTGGTGGACCCGCACAAGCCGGACTCGGTCTTTCCCATCTGCCCGTTCCGGCTGCTCACGGGTTGGAACTGTCCCGCCTGCGGAGGTCTGCGGATGATGCACGACGTCCTGCACGGTGACCTGGCCGCCGCAATCACCGACAACGTTTTCCTGCTTGTCGGCATCCCGATGTTGGCCGGCTGGGTTCTGCTGCGCCGCCGCTCTGACAAATCCGTGTTCCCCGTGCCGATGGTGGCGATTGTCCTGGTCGCGATGCTGGCGTGGACCGTGGTGCGCAACCTGCCGGGTTTCCCGTTGGTTCCGACGCTACTCACCAGTTAGCCCGCTGCTGGATCAATAACTTTCGGCAGATGATCAGCTAGCGCGACTATGCTGATTCGTCGTGGCGAGACGCGGCAAAATCGTCTGTACCCTCGGTCCGGCCACCAGCACTGACGAATCGGTCAGGGCGCTGGTCGAAGCCGGAATGGACGTCGCCAGAATGAACTTCAGCCACGGCGACTACAGCGATCACAAAACTGCCTACGACCGGGTGCGTGCCGCCTGTGATGCGACCGGGCGCGCGGTTGGCGTGCTCGCCGACCTGCAAGGCCCAAAGATCAGACTCGGGCGTTTCGCTGACGGACCGACTTACTGGGCCGACGGCGAAATCGTGCGGATCACTGTCGCCGACTGCGCGGGCAACCACGACCGGGTTTCTACCACGTACAAGCACTTGGCCCAAGACGCCTTGCCCGGTGACCGCGTTCTGGTCGACGACGGCAACGTCGGCTTGGTGGTCGAGGACATCGACGGCGACGACGTGGTGTGCACGGTTACCGACGGCGGCCCGGTCAGCAACAACAAAGGCATGTCTCTGCCCGGGATGAACGTCTCGGCTCCCGCCTTGTCCGCAAAGGACATCGACGATCTCGAGTTCGCACTGCACTTGGGCGTCGACATGGTGGCGCTCTCCTTCGTGCGCTCGCCATCCGACGTCGAACTTGTCCACGAGGTGATGGACCGGATCGGCCGGCGGGTACCGGTCATCGCCAAACTCGAGAAGCCCGAAGCTATCGACAACCTCGAAGCAGTTGTCTTGGCATTCGACGCCGTGATGGTGGCCCGCGGTGATCTCGGTGTCGAGCTGCCGCTCGAAGAGGTTCCGCTGGTTCAGAAGCGAGCCATCCAAATGGCCAGGGAGAACGCAAAACCCGTCATCGTTGCCACACAGATGCTCGAGTCGATGATCGAAAACTCGCGCCCCACACGGGCCGAAGCTTCTGACGTCGCCAACGCCGTCCTCGACGGCGCGGACGCGCTGATGCTGTCCGGCGAAACCGCCGTCGGCAAGCATCCGTTGGCCGCGGTCCAGACGATGGCCCGGATCGTCTGCGCGGTGGAGGAGAATTCAACCGCCGCCCCGCCGTTGACGCATGTGCCTCGCACCAAGCGCGGTGTCATCAGTTACGCCGCGCGTGATATCGGCGAACGGCTCGACGCCAAGGCTCTCGTCGCGTTCACCCAGTCCGGCGACACCGTGCGGCGACTGGCGCGGTTGCACACGCCATTGCCGCTGCTGGCGTTCACCCCACTGCCTGAAGTGCGCAGTCAACTGGCCATGACGTGGGGCACCGAGACGTTCATCGTCCCCATCATCCAAACCACGGACGGCATGATCCGCCAAGTCGACAAGTCGCTGCTTGGGCTCGGCCGTTACAAACGCGGCGACCTGGTGGTGATTGTCGCGGGCGCACCGCCGGGCACCGTCGGGTCAACCAACCTGATCCACGTGCACCGAATCGGCGAGGAAGACGTCTAGCTGGGCGAGATGGACTCGGCGACCCGGGGGGCTGAGGGGCCGGGCAATTAGGCCGCCCGGTGACGATGCGCTCCGGGAAGCGGAGGGCTGAGGAGCCGGGCAATTAGGCTAGGCCGGTGTCTGACTTCGACGAGCTGATGGCGGTGCTCGACCTGCATCGCATGGGCGACGACGTCTTCATCGGATCTCATCCCACTAAGAACCCGCCTCGGACGTTCGGCGGACTGATGATGGCGCAGTCATTTGTCGCCGCCAGTCGCACGCTGACCCGCGACCTGCCACCCAATGCGCTATCCGTGCACTTCATCAATGGCGGTGATACCGCCAAGGACATCGAATTCCAGGTGGTGCGGCTGCGGGACGAGCGTCGCTTCGCCAACCGGCGCGTCGAGGTGACGCAGGACGGCACCCTGCTGGCGACGGTGATGATCTCCTATCTGTCCGGTGGTAGCGGTCTTGAACACAATGTCGAACCGCCCAAAGTCGCCGATCCGGCGACCTTGCCTTCGATCAAGGAGCTGCTGGCCGGGTACGAGGACAGAGTTCCGTTGTTCGTCAACGCACTGCAACCAATCGAATGGCGCTACACCAACGATCCGTCCTGGGTGATGCGGGATAAAGGTGACCGGCTCGATCACAACCGCGTGTGGGTCAAAGCCGACGGTGTGATGCCCGACGACCCCATGCTGCATACCGCCACGATGCTCTACAGCTCGGACACCACCGTGCTCGACTCGATCATCACCACGCACGGGCTCTCGTGGGGGTTCGACCGCATCTTCGCAGCAACCGTCAACCACTCGGTGTGGTTTCACCGCCAGGTCAGATTCGACGACTGGGTGTTGTATTCCACGTCTTCGCCGGTGGCCACCGATTCACGCGGCCTTGGGACCGGCTATTTCTTCGATCGGTCCGGCCGGCCGGTCGCCACCGTGGTGCAAGAAGGCGTGGTCAAGTATTTCCCCGGTTCCCGGGCGTAGCGCTGGGGCAACGATTCGATTGCGGTGCACCCGGTATCACCGCAGTACAACGGGTTGGAAGCGTAGCCTTTTAGGTGGTTGGGTAATCGACCGCTAGCGGCGACGAGCGCTCTGACGCAGCAGCCAGATGCGCCGCTCGATTAATTGCCGAACAACCGGAGGTGGGCGTGCGCGAGTCGTCGATCGGAATTGCGCCCAGGGTCCATGTAAGCGAGCGGGTTGTCGTTCACCTCAACTCGCCGACGGCCCGTTGGCTCGGGGCAGCGGCGCTTTTCGGTGCAGCGTGTTGGTTGATGAAAGTGATCGCCCACGGCCCTACTGGCCGGCTGGAATGGTCGTTGACGGTATTGGCCGCGGTGGCGTTGATCGCCCGGGGGATCTTCCTGGGTCGCCCGGTCACAGCAGGGCACGCGATAGCCGCAGTTTTCTTCCTGCTCGCTGGGATCGGCGCGCACGTGCTGTCTTTCGATCTGCTCGGTGACGTGCTGATCGCCGGGTCCGGTCTGGCGTTGATGTGGCCCACATCAGCGCGTCGGCATCCCGGCGACCTATCCCGGGTGTGGGCCCTGATCAAGGCCACCAGCGGCGACCCGCTGGCGCCGTTCGCCATGCAGGCGGGTAAGTGCTACCTGTTCAGCGCGGACGGGACGGCGGCGCTGGCATACCGGACGCGAATCGGCTATGCGGTAGTCAGCGGGGACCCCGTCGGTGACGAGGCGCGATTCCCTCAACTGGTCGGCGACTTCGCCAGCATGTGTCATACCCACGGCTGGCGGATCGTCGTGCTGGCTTGTAGTGAGCGGCGGGTTCAGCTGTGGACCGACCCGAAGGTGCTGGGTCAATCGTTGCATCCGGTACCGATCGGTCAGGATGTCGTCGTCGACGTGTCGAGCTTCGAAATGGTAGGGCGCAAGTTCCGCAACCTGCGTCAGGCGGTCAAACGCACGCATAACTGCGGTATCACCACCGAGATCGTCGCCGAGCAGAAACTCGACGGCCGGCTGCGGGCCGAGCTGAACGAGGTGTTAAAGGCCTCTTCCAGCGGCGCGCACACCGATCGCGGATTCTGCATGAATTTGGACGCTGCGCTGGAGGGCCGGTACCCGGGGATACAGCTGATCATCGCGAGAGACAAATCCGGGCGGGCGCAGGGCTTCCACCGCTACGCCACCGCCGGTCGCGGTAGCGATATCACTTTGGACGTGCCGTGGCGCCGACCGGGGGCGCCCAACGGGATTGACGAACGGCTCAGTGTCGACATGGTCAACGCTGCTAAAGCAGCTGGCGCACAACGGGTATCGTTGGCATTCGCAGCTTTCCCGGAGATTTTCGACGAGAAGCAGCGCGGCCGGATGCAAGCCCTGTTCTACTGGCTGATCCACCTGCTGGATCCATTGATCGCGCTTGAATCGCTGTATCGATACCTGCGCAAATTCCACGCGCCGGACCAACGGCGCTATGCGCTGGTGTCGCTGACTCAGCTGGTGCCGCTAATCTACGTGTTGCTGTCGCTAGAGTTCATGCCGCGTCGCCGCGGCGTTTAACGATCTACCGCGCGGGTGTTGGCGTCAGCGTGACGCTCAACTTGTCCTGGACGTTCTGCCGAAACTGATCTTCGCATTGCTGCTGCTGGGCCTGGTCTGTGCCGGCTTTCTGCATACAGTCGATGTAATCGCCGCCACCGACGTCCTTCCAGACCGTCGTCCAGAGGGCAATGAAGGCCAAGCCGACGATGACCGCGAGCGCGCCCAGCACGATCCCGGCGATCGCGACCCCACCATTGTTGGCGGTGCCGCGCTTGACACGTCCGCGTGCGAAGAACCCGAGGACCACCGCGATGAGTCCCACGACGATGCTGGCGATGTTGACGACGGGCACCCAAACACTGAGCAACCCGATAATCGCCAGCACGAGCGAGGTGATACCAAGTCCGTTTTTTGGCTCGCCCGGCGGTGGCGGGTAACCGTAGTAGGGGTGTGGTAAGTAGCCACCGGGGTATGGGCCGGGCTGATGCTGATATGGGTACGGATATGGATAAGGCGGCGCCGTTTGCGGTGTTCCCTCGGGGTTTTGGCGTCTGTCCGACGGCCTGTCCGGAGGCTCGATCATGACTCGCTTTCTAGATTGGCGTCTTGGAAGCCTGTTCGCCAGAGTACTCGCCGGCGCGGACCCGTAGTTCGGGACAGCGAATGTCATTGGGCAGGTGATGAGTAGCCACCACGACCGTCCGCTCGGCCGCCATCAGACCACCGTGCGCGCTCAGCAGGCTGTGCAGAATGGGTTCGGCGTCGGCGGCATCGAGGTGCTCGGTCGGTTCATCGAGCAGCACGATCCGCGCAGGTGAGATGAGTGCCCGGGCGAGTAGCAGCCTCCTGCGTTGACCCGCCGACAGCGCCTGCGCGCCGCCGGACAATACCGTGTCGAGGCTATTCGGCAGACCGGCCAGCCAGCCGTCCAGTCCGACCTGTTGGAGTGCGACGCCCAGCTGATCATCCGGGCAATCGCCCCGGGCCACCAGCAGATTGTCCCGAACGGTCGTCGCAAAGATATGCGCGTCCTCCGCAAAAAAGCCTATGGCACTGCGTATTTCGTCTTCGCTGAAAAGGCGCAGCGCTGCTCCGTCCAGGGTGACGTCGCCACGCAATGGCGCCAGCAGACCTGCGAGGGTCATCAGTAGTGTCGTCTTACCGGAGCCGCTTGCGCCGGTGACCGCCATTCTGGCGCCCGGCGGTAGGTCGACCGTCACACTGGCCGGCGCCCGACAGCCCGGGTGCGCGGCAACCATGTCCTTGCTGCGCAGCCACGGGGTAGGCGACGAATGTGGTCGTCGAGACGTTGTAATCGGTCCGGAATCCGCGATCGGCACTGCTGTGTCGGCCGGGGCAAGGTCGAGCAGACGCCGTGCCGCCAGTCGTGAACGTCTCAACTGGATGGCAGCGGCGGGCAACGGATTCGTCGCCTCGAATGCCGACAGCGGCAACAGCATCAGGACCGCCAACGTGGTGGGCGCGACCGAGCCCGCCATCCCGATGCCCGCAACCACGGCGCCCAGCACGCTGACGCCGATCGCCGCGGTGGGAATGGCCTCCGCGAAGGCGGCCGGTCGGGCCGCGGCGTCGATGGCGTCGCCCCAATCACGTTGCCGGCGTCGTGATTCCAGGACAACGTCGCGTAACCTACCAGCGACTCGCAGCTCGGGCGCATGCTCGAGCGCCAGCATGGCTGACACGTCACGAGCGGAATGATGCTGGCGTGCAACCACTTCCTGTGCCACAGCAGCTCTCGACGCCAGCCATGGCGCGACGATGCCGGCGAACAGGAGGCAGATCGCCAAGACGGCCGCAGCCGACGGTGAGATAACACCGACGATCCCGATCGCCGCCGCAGCAAGCACCGCCGCGACGCTGAACGGCAGCAGGGCGCGGACCAGCACGTCGGCCAGCTGATCGACGTCAGCGCCGACTCGTGAGACCAGCTCGCCGCTGTGTAATCGAGTGGCGATGTCGGCAGGACCGCGCGCCAAGCGGTAATAAATCAGCGCGCGGGCGGTGCCGGCGGCCCGCAACGCGGTGTCGTGGCTGGCCAGCCGTTCGCAATAATGCAGCACACCACGGGAAATCGCGAAGGTGCGGACCGCCACCACCGCGATCGCCAGATCCAGCACCGGTGGCATTTGCCACGCGCGGGTTATCAACCAGGCCGAAAGTCCGGCCAGCGCGAGAGCGCTGCCCAGCGATAACACCCCAAACGCAATCGCCAGCAGCAAGCGGGGGACCCGCGGGTGCAGCAGCCGCACAGCGGCCGCCAGGGGATCAGACGCGGGCATGATGTAGTTCCCCCACCCCGGCCACCTCGATGACGTGATCGCCGATTCCGACGACGTGCTCGCGGTGGCCGACGACCACCATGGTGGCGCCGGCGCGGGCCCGTTCGACGATGGCCCGCAGCACCCGGGTTTCGGTTGCGGCATCCAGATGCGCGGTCGGCTCGTCGAGCAGCAGCACCGGAGTCGGCGAGCCGAGCGCGCGGGCCAATCCGAGACGTTGCCGTTGACCCAGCGACAGCCCGACGCCGCTGCTTCCGATGACGGTGTCTATCCCGTCGGGCAGCTCAGCCAATACTTGATCGAATCCAGATGACACACAGGCGTTTTCAAGATCAACGAGAGTGCCGAACAGAGCCAGGTTGTCGGCGACGGTGCCGGGGATGAGCACCGGACGTTGGGGCAGCCAGGACACCTGCCGCCACCACGCGGTCGGTTCGAGATCGGTCAGCTCGATTCCGGCCACCGTGACGCCACCAGTGGTGGCCGTCGTGATGCCCGCGATGACCTGCAATGTGGTGCTTTTCCCTGCGCCGTTCGCACCGGTGAGCACCGTTACCTGACCCGGTTCGATCACTGCGCTGAGGTCATGTGGGCAGAACCCGTCGCGACCCGTGACGCTGAGCTCGTCGAGAACAATCACGGCACCCCGCGCCGAGACCGTCCGGGCACCCGCAACCGCGACCGCGCCGTCCTCGATCAGCGCAAACGCTTTGTCGGCAGCGGCCCGGCCGTCCTGGGCGGCATGGAATTCCACGCCGATGCGGCGCAGCGGCCAGTAGACGTCAGGCGCGAGCAACAGCACGGTCAACCCGGTGGTCAGGCCGATCTCACCGAACACCAGGCGCAGGCCGATGCTGACCGCCACCATGGCGACGCCGAGGGTGGCGAGAAGTTCCAATACCAGCGCGGAGAGGAACGCGATCCGCAGCGTCGACATGGCTGAGCGCCGGTGGGCGGCAGCCAGCTCGGAAATGCGGCGCTCGGGCCCGGTCGCGCGGCCAAGGGCCCGCAGCGTGGGAATTCCGGCGATCAGGTCCAACAGCCGGGCCTGCAGGGTAGCCATGGCGGCCAGCGCAGCCGCGGACCGGTCAGCGGTCGCCAGGCCGATCAGCACCATGAAGATCGGGATCAACGGCAGCGTGATCACCACGATCGCAGCCGATTTCAAGTCGTAGAGGCCAACCACGGCCACGCTCACCGGAGTCAGGATCGCCGCCAGCAGCAACGCCGGCAGGTACGCGGTGAAGTAGGGTCGCAACGCGTCGAGCCCGCGGGTCACCACCGCGGCCGCGGCGTCGCGCTGAGCTGCCAGCTGCCTGGGTTGGCGGGCCGTGACCGCCGTAAGCACCTGGCCGCTGAGATCGGCGATGACCGCGCTGGCCCCACGTTGGC
>JAFAID010000203.1 GCA_019236925.1 Mycobacterium sp.
CGATACTGCTGACGCGATCACCTCCCGGCTGCCTCTCGTGCTCACCGCCATCGCCCTGATCACCTTCGTGGTGATGTTCCGACTCACCGGCAGCCTGGTTATGCCGCTAAAGACACTGCTGCTCAGCGGCTTATCGCTGACCGCCGCATTCGGCGCACTGGTGTGGATTTTTCAGGACGGCCACCTCGGCGGGCTGGGGACCACCGCCACCGGCACGCTGGTGCTCACCATGCCGGTGGTGTTGTTCTGCATCGCATTCGGGTTGTCGATGGACTATGAGGTCTTCCTGGTGTCGCGGATCTACGAGTACTGGCTGGAATCCAATGGGACGGCGGCCGACAACGACCACAGCGTGGCGCTCGGCTTGGCCAGAACCGGACGCGTGATTACCGCGGCTGCATTGATCATGTCCATCTCGTTCGCCGCCCTGATCGCAGCGCAGGTGTCGTTCATGCGGATGTTCGGTGTCGGACTGACGTTGGCGGTGCTGTCGGATGCCACCCTGGTGCGCATGCTGCTCGTGCCCGCGTTCATGCACGTGATGGGACGGCTGAATTGGTGGGCGCCCAAATGGCTTTCGCGGCTGCGTCACCGAGCCGATGTTGTCAACGCCGCCCACCAACCTCAATCGTCCCCGGCAAGCAGCCAGATGGCCTACGCCTCAACAGCCAAGTAGCACGATGTCGATGGGCGCCCCAAAAGCATCCGACCGGCACCGGCCGGTCAACCGATTGGAACGGCGCAAGCACCGCACGCGTGCCGCGCTGATCAAAGCGGCGCACGGCTTCATCGCCGTGGGTAAAGTCAACGTCTCGGTGCTCGAAATCACCCAGGCCGCCGATGTCGGAATGGGCTCGTTCTACAACCATTTCGACAGCAAGGAACAACTATTCGGCGCCGCGCTCAGCGAAATCTTTGATGCGTTCGGCTCATCGCTCGACCGATTGCCGGCCCTGGACGACCCTGCCGAAATGTTTGCTCGCAGCTTTCGGCTGACGGTTCGCTGGCTTGGCCGTCGAACCGACGAAGTCAGTGTCCTGCTCAACGGTGGTATCGGGCAGCTGATGCCGGGTCGGGGCCTGGGGCCGTCCGGATGGCGAGAGATTTCCGCGGCCACGGATCTCGGACGCTTCCAGATAGACGATATCGAACTCGCGGTAACCCTGGCAGCAGAAGCACTTTTCGCGCTTATCCAACTACTTCACGACCAACCCGAGCGCGACGTTGCGCTGGCTGCCGACCGGCTAGCCCAGGACCTGCTGGTCGCTTATGGGGTATCCCGCGCGGAGGCACAGGAGCTGTGCTTACGAACGCTGCCCGACCTCGATGACCTAATGGCTGGCGGCGCGCCAGACCGGCATGATGTCACTGTTGTTGAAATGCACTCCGACGCTGTTATCATCGGGTGACTCTCAGACCCTGCCCATGCCGCTTACTAGCAGCATGAAGCCCAGCGCGCCAACGATGACGACGGGGATGGCCTGGCTTCGCGCAGTTATCCAATTGTTGATCCGCCGCACAACGGCCAGGGTCTGTGCCGGCGCGGTGACGTAGGTGGCGAGTGGGACCTCGACAATCGTGAACGCCACAACAGTGAAAACAAGCGCGGCGCCGATCTGCGCCGGCGCAGCAGGCTCGGAGGCGACAATCGCGAGGATCGCCGCCATGTATTCAACTGGCGGGGTTGCCAATGCGACGCCGGCGAGGAACGCCACCAACAATGAGCCCCCTTCCAGCCGGGCTCGGAGCGACAGTCCACTGGATGCGGGTGACGTATTGGGCTCCAGCAGAACGACCGAAGAATCACCGGTGCTCACCGGTACGGGCGGACGCTGACGCGCCACAAAGCGGGCTACCAGCAGGGCGGCAAAGGACACCGCCAGCGCACCAGCCGTGACCTGTAGATAAGCGGCGATCGGGTTGCTGGTAGCCGAAACCACTGCTCTCATAACGGCGAGCGTGAAATCGCGGAGAAACAGCAGCACGCCGAACGCCGCTCCGATGCCGCCAGCGAGGCCGCCGAGCCAGAAGGCGAACAGATTGAGCATGGGCCGTGGCCGTGCGATCAAAAGCGCCGTGATCCCAATCCGGACCGGGTCGATCGCCGCCAGCAGCGATAGCAGGAGAACTGCGCTACACATCGGCGCCTATCTCCTAGCGGAGTTTGCGCTGCCAACCCGAAAATCGTTGCAGCGACGCATGAGTAGCGTGGTGGCCGACATACCTCCAGTGTTGCGAATGCAGTGTTCGCTGTCGGTACGACTGGCTGCCATTCACATTGGGTGCCAGCACCATCGCCACCGATACGACCGTCGGGGGCGGCAATCGTGCGATAGCGGCTGGCCCCCAATGCATATGCCGGGCAGCGGTACTGACATGGATCCGTTCGTGGGAAACAATGTGTAACACCCAATGCTGATCTGCTCACAGAAGATGTGGAAACAATGGCAAGAATCTTGGCTTACACCTCGCCGGCGCTCGGCCATCTCTTCCCGTTCAGCGCCCTCCTGCTGGAATTGTCCGGCCGTGGCCACGAGATTCATTTGCGCACGCTTTCGACGGGTGTGGACCTGGGACGACAGTTGGGTTTCACCACCGACATCATTGATCCCCGAATCGAGGCCATCGCCAACGACGACTGGAAGGCGTCAAGCCCTCGCGGCGCCCTCAAAAGAGCTGTCGACGTGTTCTGCCGGCGCGCAGCATACGAAGTGGCGGACTTCGGCGACGCGGTGGCGCGGACGCGCCCCGACGCATTGCTCGTGGACGTCAATTGCTGGGGTGCCCTGTCGGTTGCCGACGCGGGTGACACTCCGTGGGCATGCTTTTCCCCGTACACGCCGGCGCTTCAATCGCGTGGTGTGCCGCCCTTCGGATTGGGTCTGGCTCCAATGCGGGGCGTGCTGGGCCAGGTGCGTGACGCCGCGCTGCGGCCGATCGCGATAGGAATGATGGAGCGGGCGGTGTTGCCGGCGGGCAATAAGATTCGCGCGAGCGCCGGTGCGCCGCCGGTCGCGTCCGCCGATGAGTTTATGCGGCGGGCTCCGCTGATGCTGGTCGCCAGTGGAAAGCCGTTCGAGTACCCACAAAGCGACTGGGGCGATGCCGTGCAGATGATCGGCCCGTGCATGTTCGAACCGGCCATGGACGCGGTTCCGCAGTGGCTCAAGGCTATTGACCGCCCAATCGTTCTGGTCACAACGTCGTCGCAACAGCAGGCCGATGAGAAGCTTGTCAAGATGGCGATCACCGCGCTGGCCGACATGCCGGTGCATGTGGTTGCGACGCTACCTGCGGGGTTGCCAACCGACATCGAGCCGATCCCGAACGCGACGGTGGTTCAGTTCGTCCCGCACGGCCCGGTGTTAGACCGCGCGGTGTGCGCCATAACCCACGGTGGGATGGGTGGGACCCAGAAGGCCCTTGCCCGCGGTGTTCCGGTGTGTGTTGTGCCGTTTGGGCGCGACCAGTTCGAGGTCGCACGGCGGGTGGAGGTGGCGCGCTGCGGAACCCGTCTGCCTGCGAAGAAGCTGACCGCGAAACGGCTTGCCACCAAGGTGCAGCAGGCGATGACCATGACGGCCGGCGCACGGGTGGTGGCGGCAGGATTCGAAGCGACCGGTGGCGCCGCCCGGGGTGCCGAACTCATCGAGCAACGCGTGCTCGGCGGCGCGCTGAGCTTCAGCTCATCAGCCAGCGAGAGCATCTGACTGAACCGTTAAAGGCTGTCGCGGAATTCGGCATACAGGTCGGGGAGGAAACTGGCTAGGTGATTCATCTCGCTGGCGCAGTGGTGCAGGAGGTCGTGGCCCAGCGGATCTCTTGTTGCGCGGCTGGCGTAGGCGTCCATCGCGGGCTTTAGGGCAACGCGACCCGCTCGGCTGGTGAGCACCCGGGCTGCGATGGGCTTGGACACCGAGTGTGCTGGCAGGTTGAGGACTTTCGGTTGCCCGAGGAAGAAGCGGGACCGCATCTCGCAGCCCTCATCGGTGGGCCGGACTTGGTGCACGACCCACCCTCCGGCAAGGGGCAGTTCGCTCATGCCTAGCTGACCGCAGATGTAGGTGGTGCCCGGCCGGTCTTCGAAGCCGAGTCGGGTGGGGTCGACGAAGCGAATAGTCAGGCGGGACAACACCGCTCCGATGTACTCGTCAACGTAGGAGACATTGTTGAGGTACCGCTGACGATCCGTCAGCGTGCGATCGCCGCTGCGGTCCTC
>JAFAID010000625.1 GCA_019236925.1 Mycobacterium sp.
TGCCCGGAATCGTTGCCAAGTTCTATCGACGTGATCTCAAAGTCCGGCACACCGAGACGCGGACGCCGTCGGGCGATCAGCTCCGCGGTGAGATCACCGTCGCGGTGTCCGGGGCGCCGGGCTCCGGTTCGGCTGCGGCCTCGGTAGCGCCCACCGAGAACGGTTCACTGCTGACATTGAACGGGACGGTGGAATTCAAAGTTCCGCTGGTCGGCGGGACTGTCGAGAGCTTCATCGCACGCGAATTCGCCCAGGGGATACCGGATGTCCAAGATTTCACCGCCAAGTGGGTCAACGAACACGCCTGATCGCATGACTGACACGCCGAGCTCCGCCTCTCCCTACGCCGATGCATTTCGGGTGGCGCCAACTACGGAAGCGGCGCTCGCCGGCCTCAACATGCCACTGCTGGACGCGATGATGACTCAACGGGCCGTGCGACGCGTTCATCCCGACCCGATCGAAGACGCGGTGGTGTTGAAGTGCATCGAATTGGCGCTGCGCGCACCGACCGGTGCCAATGGTCAGAACTGGGAGTTCATTGTCGTCAAAGATCGCCGCGTCATCAAAAAACTCGCCCGCCGCTATCGCGACGGCTGGAAGTACTCTTACGGCGGGCTGCTCAAGAGCGCCGGTGACCGCGACGAGTCTATAGCGAAGGTCATCCGTGCAGCCCAGTGGCAGGTCGACCATTTCACCGAAGTCCCGGTTCTGGTGGTGGCCTGCCTGCGACTCACCGTTCGTCAAGGGCGCGTGCCGTTTTCGCTGATGCCCCATGCCGCGGTGTCGGGATACTGGGGCTCGATTTATCCGAGCGTGCAAAACCTTCTACTCGCCGCTCGTGCCATGGGTTTGGCTGCGTCGCTGATTACGTTGCCGCTGTGGCGACCGGCGCGAGCACGCAGAATCCTTGGTCTACCTCGCTCGGTGACGCCGTGCTGCGTGGTGGCCCTCGGCTGGCCGCGTGGGCGTTACGGGCCGACGACCCGGAAACCGGTTGAGCAGGTGACACATCTCGACACCTATGGCAACCGCGCCTGGCTCGAAACCTGAGCGGACCGGCTACGGCCGGCCAATTCATCCAATATATTGGACGAATTGGCATATTTACTGGCGGCAAGCCAATTTGTGAGTCCGATCACGGAACCTTTACGAGCCAACTGCTTCAATTTCTTGCCAAACTTAGATTCCCTTAGTGTAAGTTCAGCTTCTATCGGGGTTTACGAGCGGAAAAAGGGGGGGCCGCCATGCAGGCTGCTTCGCGTGCATATGTCCTGGCAGCTGCAGCGCTGGCTGCGACCGGCGCGGTTGCCATTGCGCCGTTCGCGCCGCGGGCCTCACATCCCCCCGTCCGCAGTATGCAGACTCGTCTGGTCGACGCCGACTCAGTGCTCAATGTCCCGGTGAACCTGTTCGACGACATCGTAAATATTCCCAACACCGAAGTCGGCGCGGTCGACATATTCTCGAACTCGCTGTTCTTCAGCGGGGATTGGTGGGTCCCCAGCGCCACGAACATTTGGGGAACGGACCCCGGCGACATCGGCCACTACATGGGGCTCCTCGACATGATGATCCCGTTCCAGGAGATATCCGGGCAAGACCAGCCTGAAATCGATCCCACAGCCGATGCGGACGGCACGGCGGGCCTGGCACAACAGATTAGCCTGCTGGCGGCCGCCGAGCTCCCCACGAGTGCCTCCTGCGACGCACAAACCTGCGCCCCGATGACTCCGCCGGACGTCATCACCGGCAGCACGGCTTTCGACCGTGACATCGGCTTCCTCGAGGCCATTACCGGACAGCAATCGTTCGGACTTTTCGACAACTGGTTTACGGTGCCGCTATCGGATCTGACCAGCGGTAACTTCACGTTCAACTCCACCACCGACCCGGGGGGCATCATCGACCCCAGCCCCGACGCCGGCCCGGACGCCCCTGATGTGGAAAACGCTTTCGGTTTCGACGGCACAACCGGTGGCACCAGCACCACCGCCGGCGAGATGCCGTGGGCCGGCGACACGTTCCAGCTGAACCTGTTCGGGCCCTTTGAGGACTTCTACAACAGTTTGTTGGCTACTCCCTCGACCAGCGGCGTCGACGGCACCGGCATCGAGATTCCTACCGTGACGGAGACCACCCAGGCAGTTCAGAACCTCGCCGCGTCATCGGTTGTCGCCTTCGATCCGTTTGTCGAGGGGAGTCCGGCCTGCCCGGCGCTGTGCGCCATACCCGCCGACGAGTCTCAGACGGTGCTGGTGCAAGATGTCCTCGCCTGGGATCCGAGCAATACGACGATTCAAGAGTGGCTGGCCGACTACCCCGACAACAACGCGACTACCGGCGAAGTCGCGGATTCCATCGCACTGTTGCAGACGGGGGAGTACAACCTGACCCCGGAACAGCTGGCAACCTACGACGCGGACCTGGCCGCCATCAATCCCGAACTTCCCAACCTCTTCACGAACGGTGGGATAGTGACTGACCCGAATTACCTGGCAATCGCGGACGGCACAGCAACAACCCTTGACCCCACGTATGGCGGCTACAACCCCAACCTGGTCGGGGAAGATCTTCTGACGCTGCTGACCAACAACGAGACGAACTACACCGCGTTGTCCAACCTTGACACCTTGTGGTTCCTGGCTGATCCTGCCCCCGGAGCGGACTTGGGCGGGGGCGCGGCCTCGCTGCTCCCGCTGGACCTGTTGAACATCGCGACGTTGGGTCTCATGTAAGCCCGCCACAGCGGCGCTGGATTGCGGCCGGCCGGCGAACATTGAATAGCCTCGGTCCGGCAGCCGATAGGCGGTATCCTCGCCGATGAAGATCAATTATTCGCGCGTCAAACAAATACATTAAATTGTTCGCGCGTTCAATAAATCTTCCAATTGCCCGTGCTCAGCATCGAGACCCGTCTCGTCGACGCCGACTCCGTTTTCAATATTCCGGTGAATCTGTTCGACGACATCGTCAATATCCCCGACAACGAGGTTCGGCAGTCGGGCACGTCATAGCCAGCCGCGGCCGCGTGCGGTTGCAGACGCACCAACACCCAGCGCCCGTTCACCGACACTGACCGGGCGAGCAGTCTGCTCCAAAATCCGGGAGTAAGCGTCAACTCCGGAGCTCACTTCGCTTAAGGTAGATTCTTCGCCACTGAGTCACCGACGCAGAGTAGGAGGGCTATGCAGGCAGTTTCGCGCCCGTATGTCATGGCTGGTGCGGTACTCGCGGCGGCGAGCGTCGTCGCCGTCACACCGCTCGCGCCGCGGCCA
>JAFAID010000425.1 GCA_019236925.1 Mycobacterium sp.
GAACCGGTTCAGCTGAACGCCACCGGTGGTCTCGGGCAGCCCGGCTGCCAGCACAGCGGTCCGGGCGATGTCGCCGCCCTGGTCGCCGACCGGGGACACGACGCCGAGGATCATGTCGCTGATCAGGGTCTCGTCCAGGTCGGGGTAGCGCCTGCGCAGCTCGTCGACCAGACCGACGACCAGGTTCAACGGCTTGACCTCGTTCAAAGACCCGTTGCGCTGCTTGCCGCGCGGCGTGCGGATGGCCTCGTAGATGAAGGCTTCTTCGGACATGGGTGATTCTCTTTCCACTGGTTTCACGACCGGGGTTTTTTGGATCCGTCCTTGGGACGCTAGTCCTCTGATCACCACCCTAACAGGACGGCCGATCAACCTGTTGGTTGGGCCGGGTGGTCCTAGGCTCGCAGCCGCCGAGCGTGCGGCTGGCCGCACACTCGCGCCCGAACGTGCGGCTGGCCGCACTCTCGAGCCCCAGGAGTCGCCCTCCTAAGCTCGACGGCCATGACGGTATCGCGACTGCAGCCCTATGCGACCACGGTGTTCGCCGAGATGTCGGCGCTGGCCGCCCGCGTCGGCGCGGTGAACCTTGGGCAGGGCTTCCCCGATGAAGACGGGCCGCCGGCGATGCTCAAGGCCGCCCAAGACGCCATCGCCGAGGGCGTCAATCAATATCCGCCTGGAATCGGTGTCGCGGCGCTGAGAGAGGCCGTCGCCGCCCAACGCAAGAGGCATTTCGGCGTCGACTACGACCCGGACAACGAAGTGCTGGTGACGGTCGGGGCCACCGAGGCCATCGCCGCGGCGGTGCTCGGCCTGGTCGAGCCCGGCTCAGAGGTGATCTTGATCCAGCCGTTCTACGACTCCTACTCGCCGGTCGTGGCGATGGCCGGCGCGCGGCGGGTCATCGTGCCGCTGGTGCCCGACGGTCGCGGCTTTGCGCTGGATACCGATGCCTTGCGGCGCGCGGTGACACCGCGCACCAAGGCGTTGATCGTGAACTCGCCGCACAACCCCACCGGCACGGTGCTCAGCGCAGCCGAGTTGGCGGCCATCGCGCGGATCGCGGTAGCCGCCGACCTGCTGGTCATCACCGACGAGGTCTACGAGCATCTGGTGTATGACAGCCACCGGCACCTGCCGCTGGCCGGTTTCGACGGGATGGCCGAGCGCACGATCACGATCTCGAGTGCGGCGAAGATGTTCAACTGCACCGGCTGGAAGATCGGATGGGCTTGCGGGCCAGCCGAACTCATTCTCGGCGTGCGGGCGGCCAAACAGTATTTGAGTTACGTCGGCGGCGCGCCGTTTCAGCCGGCGGTGGCGCAGGCGCTCAACACCGAGGAAAGCTGGGTGGCCGCCCTGCGGACCTCGTTGCAAGACAGGCGCGATCGGCTGACGCGTGGGCTGACCGACGTCGGCTTTCGGGTGCATGACAGTTCGGGCAGCTACTTCGTGTGCGCTGATCCGCGTCCGTTGGGTTACGCCGACAGCACCGCGTTCTGCGCCGCGCTACCCGAACGGGTCGGGGTGGCCGCGATCCCGATGACGGCGTTCTGCGATCCCGCTGCCGCGGACAGGACGCAGTGGAATCACTTGGTGCGGTTCACCTTTTGCAAGCGCGACGACACTCTCGACGAGGGGATCCGCCGACTGACGCGACTGCGAAACGGATCGACTATCCCGGCCGATCCGAACTGATCGCTGCCATGACCCGCTGTCGCAATCCCTCGGTGGCGGCATAGAGGACCTTCTTGCGTGCCCGGTTGACCAAGAACTCCGGCAGCGGCGCCGACGGCTCCAGGGTGATCTCGAATCGCACCCGCGTCTTCTCGTCGGTTTCGCGCTGCAGCGTGTACTCGACATGCTGGGCATGCTGCTGCAGGGTCTTGTCGGCGTCCCACACCAGCCAGTCCGGCCCCCAGTGGTATTCGAGCACCTCGGTGTCGACGATGCCGACCACCCTGACCGTGACCTTCACGTGGTGCGGGCGACCGTCGGGATAGCTGTCGATGACTTCGGCCCGTTTGTGTACCGAGGACCAGGACGGCACCGAGCCGACATCGGCCAGCGCCTCCAGAATCACCTCCGGCGGCGCGTCGAAGACAACCTCTCGCGATGCTTGTACGGCCACTACTAGCAAAGTAGCAACGCAGCGGCGTTCGCGGACCAGGTTGCGCAGCTACTTCGGCCTCAGTCATCGCGCCGACTTGCAGCTCAGATGCCGTGGAGCGAGTGACGGGATTCGAACCCGTGTGTACGGCTTTGCAGGCCGCTGCCTAGCCGCTCAGCCACACCCGCACAGGTCCTACCGTGCCAGCGCGGACTGCTGACGGGCCACCGTTTTGCTCGACGCGATCGCTATTTCGGCTGATCTGAACCCACGATGCCTGCGACTTGATCGCGCAGTCCCTTTGTCGCGGCGTCCAACACGATGTTGCTGGCCCGCCTGACGACGAAGGCGGGAACCGGTCCGGACGGTTCGACGGTGATGTCGAAGCGCACCCGGGTCTTGTCGACGCCCACCGGCTGCAGGTTGTATTCCACGTGCTGCCCGCGCTGCTGGAAGGTGTCGCCGGCATCCCAGACCACCCAGTCGGGACCCCAGTGGTATTCCAGGATCTCGTTGTCGACGAGCCCGAAGATTTTGATGGTGGCCTTCACATGGTGAGGCCGACCGTCGGCGTACCAGTCGAGAACCTCGATCCGTTTGTGCACCGGTGACCACGACGACAACGACCCGACGTCGGCCAGCGCCTCCAGAATCACCTCCGGCGGCGCGTCGATGAGGATCTCTCGCGATGCGCGTACGGCCACTACGTCAAAGCTAGCAAGACGACCCGGTTAACGGGCTGATTACCAGCCGATTTCGTCCAAGGGTGTCGTTGCGGGCGGCGGTGGCCCGACCGGTCCGGCCGGTGTGCGGGAGAACCGCGGCGCCGGCGCGGCCTGGTCGACGCCGCCCGAGTTGATCACCGTCGCCCGCGCGGTCACATGGGGATCCGCGGCCGCCTCGCTCCACGTCAGCACCGGTGTGACACACGCGTCGGTGCCGGCGAATATCTGCGCCCACTCGTCGCGGGTTTTCTCGGCGAAGCGCGCGGTGAAAACCTCGAACATCCGCCGATACGAACCGATATCGAGCTGACCCGGCACCTCGTCGGCGGACAACTCCAGTCCGGCCAGCAGTTCGGCGAAGAACTGCGGCTCGATTGCGCCCACGGCCATGTACTTGCCGTCGGCGGTTTCGTAGCACCGGTAGAACGGGGCGCCGCCGTCGAGCAGAAATGCTTCGCGCTCGTCACGCAGCGTGCCGGTCGACTTCATGGTCCACATCATCTGCGCGAGCACGCTGACGCCGTCGACCATCGCGGCGTCCACAACCTGACCGACCCCCGACCGCTCTCGCTCGTAGAGCGCGGCCACGATGCCCAGCAACACGAACATCGACCCGCCACCGAAGTCGGCGACCAGATTCATTGGCGGCATCGGCGGCCGGTCCCGGTAGCCCAGCGCCGACAGCGCCCCGGTTTGGGAGAGGTAGTTGATATCGTGGCCGGCGGTGCTGGCCCGCGGCCCGTCCTGCCCCCATCCGGTGATGCGCGCGAAGATCAGCCGTGGGTTGACCGCCGCGCAGTCGTCCGGGCCGACGCCGAGTCGCTCACAGGTGCCGGGCCGGAAGCAGTCCAGCAGCACGTCCGCCTTGGCGACCAACTCCAACAGTGCCTGCGGCTGCGTCTTGACGTCCAAGTCGACGATCCGCTTTCCGCGGTGCAGCAGGTCGCGGTCCTCGGCCGGCATCGTCAGCCCGCCGGGACGGACCCGCACCACATCGGCGCCCAGATCCGCGAGCACCATCCCCGCGTGCGGGCCGGGGCCGATGCCGCCGAGTTCGATGACTCGCACGCCGGCCAGCGGCCCCGCATTGGTCACTACGACTACTTACCTTTCTTCACCTGCAGCACCCGCTTACGAAGCTCCTGGGTGGCCGCGTCCATCGTCCCCTTGACAGCACGCTTGAGTACGAAGCCGGGGAGCGGAACATTCGGATCGACGGTGACCTCGAACTTGACAACGGTGTCAGGTCCGTTGGGAACCAAGGTGTACTTGCCGTCCTGCGACTTCTGCTGGGCCGAGCTAACCAGGGTCCAGCTCACCACGTTGTCGCTGAAGGTGTAGGCCACCACCTGTTCGTCTGTGATTCCCGCCGTCTTGACCTTCATCTTCACTTGGCTGGGCCGGCCGTCATCGCCGGTCTCGAGGATTTCCGCAGTCTGATGCGGACCCGACCACTCCGGCATCGCCTCGAAGTCGGCGATGACGTCGAGAATCTCCTCGGGGCTGGCTTCGATGACGATCTCCCGGGACTCTTTGATTGCCATGGCCGCACGATAGCGAGGCAGCGCCGCGCGGACGGCGTTTTCGACCGCAGACGCGTACCGTCGTCGTCGTGACCGCTGCTGAGCAATACCCCTACACCGTCGGTGACTATCTGCTCGACCGCCTCGTAGAACTCGGTGTTTCCGACGTCTTCGGAGTCCCCGGCGACTATAACCTCGAATTCCTCGATCACATCATCGCCCACCGCGGCATCCGCTGGGTCGGCAACGCCAACGAACTCAATGCCGGCTACGCGGCCGACGGATACGGCCGCCTCCGTGGAATGTCAGCTGTGGTAACCACATTCGGCGTCGGCGAGCTTTCAGTAACCAACGCGATCGCGGGGAGTTACGCCGAGCATGTGCCGGTGGTGCACATTGTGGGAGGGCCGTCGAAGGACGCACAGGCCACCCGTCGGGCCCTGCACCATTCGCTGGGCGACGGCGATTTCGAGCACTTTTTCCGGATGAGCCGGGAAATCACTTGCGCCCAAGCCAATCTCATGCCGGCAACGGCCACCAGGGAAATCGACCGGGTGCTCAGCGAGGTACGGGAGCAGCGCCGGCCCGGCTACCTGCTGCTGCCCGTCGACGTGGCGCGCTTCGAAACTGAGCCGCCGACCGCACCGTTGCCGCGGTATGCCGGCGGGACCAGCCCACGGGCGCTTGCATTGTTCCAAGAAGCCGCAACCGAACTCATCGCCGACCACCAGTTGACCGTGCTGGCCGACCTGCTGGTGCATCGTCTGAACGTCGTCGACAAGCTCGAGGCGCTGCTGGCCGCCGATGTGGTCCCGCATGCCACGTTGATGTGGGGAAAGAGTCTGGTCGACGAAAGCGCGCCGACCTTCCTGGGCATTTATGCCGGCGCGGCCAGCGCCAAACCGGTGCGCCGGGCGATCGAAGAGGCGCCGGTGCTGGTGACTGCGGGAGTCGTGTTCACCGACATGGTCAGCGGCTTTTTCAGCCAGCGCATCGATCCGGCCAGGACCATCGACGTCGGAGCCCAGCAGAGCACGGTCGGCAATCAGATGTTCGCGCCGCTCGAGATGGGAGCCGCGCTCGAGGCGCTGACCTCGATTCTGGATCGCCGAGGAATCACCTCACCGCCGATCGCATCGACGTCCGACGAGGTGTCCGTGAAGTTTCCCGACCGCGACGAGCCGCTCAGCCAAAAAGTGTTGTGGGACAGGTTTTGCGAGGCCCTCACACCCGGCAACGTTGTGCTCGCGGATCAAGGCACCTCGTACTACGGCATGGCCACTCACCGCCTCCCCCGCGGCGTGACCTTCATCGGCCAACCGTTATGGGGTTCGATCGGATACACGCTGCCCGCTACCCTCGGCGCGGGGCTCGCGCATCGGGATCGCAGGCCGGTGCTGCTGATCGGCGACGGGGCCGCACAGCTGACCGTCCAGGAGCTTGGCACCTTTTCGCGGGAAGGACTCTCGCCGGTCGTCGTGGTGGTGAACAACGACGGTTACACCGTCGAACGGATGATTCACGGAAAGGACGAGCCCTACAACGACATTGTCAGCTGGCGTTGGGCGGACATTCCCAACGCGCTCGGTGTGACCAATCATCTGACGTTCCGGGCTCAGACCTACGGCGAGTTGGACGATGCCTTTGTCGCGGCAGCCGACAACCGTGACCGGATGGTGCTGATCGAGGCGATCGTGCCGCGACTCGACGCCCCCGACCTGTTGACCGAACTGGCCCAACCTACCTCCCCGGATGGCAGCCCGCGTCGATAAGCCGGCGCAGCGTGCGCCGGCAGCGACCACAGTCGGCGCCGGCCCCGCACGCCGCGGCGATCTGGTTAGTCGTCGACGCCCCTTTGGAGATGGCGTCGGCCACCACCTGGCTGGTGATGCCGTTACACAGGCAGACGAACATCGAGTGGTCCGTTCACCCGTCGATCTGCATCATGCCGACCAACTTGCCCACGAACAGCGGCGGGTAGGCACCGACTCCGGCTCCGGTCATCCACCGCGCCACCACGTCGGGATGCTCGATCCAGCGCCGCGCGGCATCCTCGTCGTCGATCTCCTGCAGAATGAGGACTTCATGTCTATCGTCGAAAGCCTTGAAAACTCGGGTTTCGCGGACACCCGCCGTCTGGAATCGTGAGATGGCGCCGCGGATCTCGGCGGTCAGAATGGACACGTCGTCGACCGAGGCAATGGCGGCGATGACGACGCCGGGAGCCGTCGGTTGCGACGGCGTGCCGGAATTGAATCGCTCGACGATCTCGCCGGCGAAGACCGCCGGAATGTCTTCTACGCCAACGGCGTCAAACCAGTCGAAGAACACCCGTGAGCGCAGCAGTTCCACGATCGGTTCCCGGCTGCGCACGCCGATCGTCACCAGGACGCGACCGTAGTCATGTGTCGATGTGTAGACCAGCACATGGTGGGCACCGATACCGGCCAGCGCCGATTTGCGGCGTTGCAGCAACGGCCACACCCGGTCGGGGTTCGGCACCCGATAGTCCGACGCGATCACCATCGAATGCGTCTGCGGGTCCGCCGATCTCACCGAAGTTGGTCCTTCATCACCTTGCCGGTCGCGTTCAGCGGCAATTCATCGAGAAACTCAACGTACCGTGGGGCTTTGAATCCAGCCATCCGATCGCGGCACCACGCGATCAAATCCTGCTCGGACACCAGTGTTTTCGGCACCACAAATGCCTTACCCACCTGGCCGAGCCGCTGATCGGGCACACCGATCACCGCCACCTGAGCAACCGCGGGATGCTCCAACATGAAGCCCTCGATCTCAGCCGGGTAGGCGTTGAATCCGCCGACGATGAACATGTCCTTTTTACGCCCGTCGATCCGCAGCCGACCGGATTTGTCGAAGTTCCCCAAGTCTCCGGTGTGCAGCCAGCCGTCGTCGTCGATCGCCTCGGCGGTGGCCGCCGGGTCGTCCAGGTAGCCTTGCATGACGCCATAGCCACGGACCAGCACCTCGCCGTCGTCGGCGATGCGCACCTCAACCTCCTGGCAGGGCAGGCCCGCGGTGGTGGCGACATCCTCGAAGGAGTCGCCCGGCCGCGACAAGGTGACGTTGCCCGCCTCGGTGAGTCCATAACCGGTCATCAGCGTCTGGAACGGCAATTCGCCGTGTATGCGGCGAACCAGTTCGACAGGGATGTCCGCGGCGCCGGTCACCCCTGCCCGCAACGTCGACAGCCTGGCTTTGTCCCGAACGGCCAGCAGCGAATGGTACAGCGTCGGCGGGCCGGGCAGCATCGTAATGCGTTCGCGTTCAATAAGATCCACCACCGCGTCAACGTCGAACACGGCGACGGGCAGCATCGTCGCGCCACGCAGGAAGGACGTGATCAGGCCCGCTTTCAAGCCGAACGTGTGGAAGTACGGGTTGATCTGCAGGTAGCGGTCACCCTCGCGCAGATCGGCGAGGGTGGACCACTCTTCGTACATGCGCAGGGTCTGGCGATGATTCACCATCGCGCCCTTCGGGCGGCCGGTCGTGCCCGAGGTGAAGATGATGTCCGAGATGTCGGTGCCGTTCACGGCGCGCTCGAACGGGGAACCGCTGGAAAGAAAGTCGGATTTCAGCTCGATGACCGGTATCCCCGCGGGCGCGGTGTAATCCTGGCCGAGAAATCCCTCGTGCACCAGGACGGCCTTCGCCGCGCTGCGGGTGATGATGTCGGCCGCTTCGTCCGTCTTGAACCGGGTGTTGACCGGTACGAGCACGCCGCCCGCAGTGAGCAGCCCGAACGCCGCGATGATCCACTCCGCGGAATTGGGGGCCCAGATCGCGACCCGGTCACCTTTTTCAATGCCTAAGTCGGCGAATGCGCCCGCAGCACAACGGATCCGATCGACAACCTCACGGAAAGTCAAGCGCAGCGGACCGTCGACAATCGCTTCGGCGTCGCCGAAGCGGTCCGCCGCGTTCAAGACCATCTCGGGGATGGTCTCCCACGGTTGATTGGCCGGTTCCTCCTCAGGCCGCTTCGCGCCCTGCATCGTCACCGCCCGCGGGAAGGGTCCGTCACACCGTGACGAGACGAGACAGGTTTCCGCCCATGATCTTTGCCTGGTCGTCGACGGACAGGTGCGACAGCGCGTTGACGTAGAACGTCGGCTCCGCCAGCCCTTCCGGGTGCGGCCAGTCCGAACCGTATAAGACCCGATCCACGCCGACGAGGTTGACCAGATCGTCGATGCCGTCCTCGAAGAACGGGCTGACGTGAATCCGGTTCTTGACCATCTCGACCGGGTCGCTCGGGAAAGCCTCCGGGGCCTTGCGGAAGACCTCGGCCAGGCCGTCCAGCAGCGGTGTCATCCACTTCGAACCGGCCTCGACGATGGCCACCTTCAGCTTCGGGTGCCGGTAGAGCGCGCCGTGGATGACCCATGAGCCCACCGAGTCCTGGATCGGCCGCCACTCGTTGAGGATGCCCATCGCGTTGGTCTGAAACGGCAGCATCTCCTGGTCGGCACCGTCCCACTCGGAGGTGTACCGGGAGTAGCCGCTGTCGCTGGAGTGCATGCCGACCAGCACGTCGTGCTCGACGACGCGCTCCCAGAATGGGTCGAACTCGGGCACCGCGAACGACCGCGGGCCCCGGAAGCCGGGGACCGGCGCCGGGCGGACCAGGATGCAACGCGCACCGCGCTTGACCGCCCACTCCAGCTCCTCGATCGCCTTCTCGACGATCGGCAGGGTGATGACCGGGGTGGTGAAGATCCGGTTCTGGTAGTTGAAGCCCCAGACCTCATCGAGCCACTCGTTCAGCGCATGGATCAGGACGTGGACGGCGACCGGGTCATCGCGCAGCCGCTCCTCGAGCAGGCTGGCCAACGTCGGGAACATCAGTGTGCGGTCCAGCCCCAGCTCGTTCATCTTCTCCAGGCGCGGGCCGGGCTCGAAGAACGCCGGGATCGCGCGCATCGGCTCACCGAACAGCTCGCGTTTGGTCTTGCCGTCCGGGTTGCCGAACTTGAAGTACTCCTCCCAGGCACCCGGCCGGGCGACGACCTCGAAGGTCGGGTTGGGAATGTAGTTGCTGATCTGGCCGCGGATCGCGATCTTGGTCCGCCCGTTGACCTGCACGTACTGGACGTAGTCCTTGTACTCCTTGGGCAGGAACTTGGTCAGCGCCTCCGGCGGCTCGTAGAGATGATTATCCGCGTCAAAGATTGGAAACGGGACGTCTTCCCGGTGCGACAACTGCCCCATGAAATCCTCCTTCGCAGTTTGTGAGAATCATATTCTCACAGGGACCCTACCGCAACGCTCGACGGGCAATATTGCGCATTGGCTCAAGGCTCCGGCCGGCAAACGTTAGGGTCATAAAACAGTCTTTTCGACTCAACGGGCGATGCTATTCTCCGCTGAGGAGAATGCCAATATCGCGCGATGGGAAGCGGCGCATGGTGGACGTCGAGTTCGACCAGGGTCTCGCGGTGCTGACCATCGACCGTCCGCACGCCCGCAACGCGATCTCGCTGGACACCATGGACCAGTTGGAGAAGGCTCTCGACGCGGCCGAGGGAGCCAGCGCCCTTGCCATCACCGGCGCCGGTGACCGCGCCTTCGTGTCGGGCGGGGATCTGAAAGAGCTCGGCGCCATCAGGACCGTGGAAGACGCGGCGGCGATGGCGTGGCGGATGCGATCGATCTGCGACCGGCTGGCCAGCTTTCCCGCGCCGGTGATCGCCGCGCTCAACGGTCACGCTCTGGGCGGTGGCGCCGAGGTCGCGGTGGCCGCCGATATCCGGTTGGCCGCCGACGACATCAAGATCGGCTTCAATCAAGTGGCGCTGGAGATCATGCCGGCCTGGGGCGGCGCCGAGCGATTGGCCGAATTGGTCGGCAAGAGCAGGGCGCTGCTGCTGGCCGGAACCGGTGTCGTGCTCGACGCGGTTGACGCCGAACGGATCGGGCTGATCGACCAGGTGTTGCCGCGATCCACGTTCGACGAAGACTGGCGACGCG
>JAFAID010000432.1 GCA_019236925.1 Mycobacterium sp.
CATGCGGCGTTTCACGCCGGCGCGCAACGCGTCCATCAGGGCGGCCTGCCAGTCACCGGCCGACCAGGACGCCTTGTCCGGATCGCGACGAAACTCGGGGTTCCAGTAGACGGTGTCGGCGTGCGAACCGTCGGGATGGATTACTCGCACAGTCGCCGGCGGCAGCTTATGCACGCCGCGGTAAATGGTCCGCGGGGCCGGCACCACGGAGTGGAATGTCATGTAGTGGTGTAGCGCCTCGCGATCCAGTCCGGTGTCGACACCGCCGGATTTGAGCAGCGCACGCACCGTGGACGCGAACCGCAGTCGGCCCGGCGAGGACGCCATATACAGCGGTTTGATGCCCAGCCGGTCCCGTGCCAGTGTCACCACTGCGGTGTCACGCTCGGCGATGGCGAACGCGAACATGCCCTTGAAGCGGTCGACGCAGTGCGTTCCCCATTTGTGGAATGCCTTGATCACGACCTCGCTGTCGGCCGTCGAGAAGAAGCGGTAGCCCTCGGCCTGAAGCTCCTTGCGCAGTTCCTTGTAGTTGTAAATGCAGCCGTTGAACACCAGCGTCAGCCCGAGGTCGCTGTCGACCATCGGTTGGGCGCCGTGGGCGGAGAGGTCGATGATCGACAGCCGCCGGTGCCCGAGCGCCACCGGCCCGTGCGCCACCACGCCGTCGGAGTCGGGTCCGCGCGACGTCATCGCGCCGGTCATCCGGACTACGGCCCCGACATCGGCCGCTTGCCCGTCGAAGCGGATCTCACCGCAGATGCCGCACATATCTCCTGCTTCCGTCTATCCTGCACTGCCCCAACGGAGGACGAGTGACACCAGCCACTACTCGACGGTGACCGACTTGGCCAGATTCCGCGGCTTGTCGACGTCGTAGCCGCGCGCCTGCGCGACCGAGGCGGCGAACACCTGCAGCGGAATGGTCGACAGCAGCGGCTGGAAAAGCGTTGACACTACTGGGATTTCGATCAGGTGGTCGGCGTAGGGGCGTACCGTGTCATCGCCCTCCTCGGCGATGACGATGGTGATCGCGCCGCGGCTCTGGATCTCGCGGATGTTGGACAGCAGCTTGGCGTGCAGTGTGGCCGAGCTCTTGGGTGAGGGCATCACGACGATGACCGGCAGATCGTCTTCGATCAGCGCGATCGGGCCGTGCTTGAGCTCACCGGCCGCAAAGCCCTCGGCGTGCATGTAGGCCAGTTCCTTGAGTTTCAACGCGCCTTCCAGCGCCACCGGGTAGCCGACGTGGCGGCCGAGGAACAGGATGGTCGACGCCTGGGCGAACCTGTGGGCCAAGGCGGCGACCGGCTCGATCGTCGCGATCACCCGGGCCACCAGGTCCGGCATCGCTTCCAGCTCGCGGTACTCGCGCTCCACCTCGTCGGCGTACTTGGTGCCGCGCGCCTGCGCCAGCGCCAGCCCGACCAGGTAGTTGGCGGCGACCTGCGCCAAAAATGTCTTCGTCGACGCCACCCCGATCTCCGGTCCGGCCCGGGTGTAGAGCACTGCGTCGCATTCGCGCGGGATCTGGGAGCCGTTGGTGTTGCAGATCGCCAGGACCTTGGCCTTCTGCTCCTTGGCGTGCCGGACTGCCTCCAGGGTGTCGGCGGTCTCACCCGACTGCGAGATGGCCACCACCAGCGTGCTGCGGTCCAGCACCGGGTCGCGGTAGCGGAACTCGCTGGCCACCTCCACCTCGACGGGCAGCCGGGTCCAGTGCTCGATCGCATACTTGGCCAGCAGCCCGGAGTGATACGCAGTACCGCAGGCGACCACGAAAACCTTGTCGATCTCGCGCAGTTCCTGGTCCGAGAGCCGCTGTTCATCGAGAATGATCCGGCCGTCGACGAAATGCCCGAGCAGCGTGTCGGCCACCGCGGCGGGCTGCTCGACGATCTCTTTGAGCATGAAGTACTCGTAGCCGCCCTTCTCGGCGGCGGCCAGGTCCCAGTCGATATGAAACTCGCGAGCATCGCCGGCATCGTCGTTGCCGTCGAAGTCGGTGATCCGGTAGCCGTCCGCGGTGATCGCCACGGCCTGGTCCTGTCCGAGCTCGACCGCATCGCGGGTGTGGCCGATGAAGGCGGCGACGTCGGAGCTGACGAACATCTCGCCGTCGCCGATGCCGACCACCAACGGCGTGGAGCGACGCGCGGCGACAATGGTGCCCGGCTCGTCGGCGTTGGCAAACACTAGCGTGAAGTGGCCCTCCAGCCGGCGCAGCACCGCCAGCACGGAAGCGGCGAAGTCGCCGGCCGTTTCACCGTGGTGATACGCCTGGGCCACCAGGTGCACCGCGACCTCGGTGTCGGTGTCGCTGGCAAACTCCACGCCGGCCGTCTCCAGCTCATGGCGCAGGGTCGCGAAGTTCTCGATGATGCCGTTGTGGACGACGGCGATCTTGCCCGCCGCGTCACGGTGTGGGTGCGCGTTGCGGTCGGTAGGGCGTCCGTGGGTGGCCCAGCGGGTGTGACCGAGGCCGGTGGTCCCGGCCAGTGCGGTCGGCTCGGTGTCGGCGAGCGCACTCTCCAGGTTGAACAATCGCCCGGCCCGCCGACGTACCGTGAGCGCGCCGAGGCCATCGACCAGCGCAATGCCCGCCGAGTCGTAGCCGCGGTACTCCATCCGGCGCAGCGCGTCGACGACGACGTCACGGGCAGATTGATGCCCGACATAGCCGACGATTCCACACATAGCCCATCAGGGTAGTGCAGCCGCCCCTGATGGGACGGCTGCACTCGTCTGACCTGCGCTAGCGGCGCTAAGCCGTGTCGCGCAGGGCAATCTTTTCCGGTTTTCGTGGGTGGAAAGCCGATTTACCAGCCTTGGTGGCCGTTCCAGCCGGGGCCACCCGGACCGCCGTGGTCGTCGTGCCAGCCCGGACCGCCGGGACCGCCCGGACCCCAGCCGTTGTCAGGGTGCCAGTCGCCGTAGCCGTGCCAGTGGTCGTGGTCGCGGGCCTCGCCGTCGTAGTAGCCGTCGTCGTGGCAGCGGCCCCAGTCCCAGTTGTTGCCCCAGCCGGGGTCTCAGAACTGGCCAGGGCACCAGTGGTAGTCGGGCATCGGCCCGGCAGGCCCGGGGAATGCCTCAGCGACGCTCGCCACGCCCACACCAGCAAGTCCAAGACCCGTGGTGATGGCAGTCGCGGCTGCGATTCGTTTGATGTTTTTCACCTTGTCTTAGTACCACGCAAACCCGACCGGCTAAACCTCGGGCGGGGCGATTTTCTTATGAATTGCTATGAATGAGCTTGGTACTGACTGTGTTTCAGCGTCTGCGGTCACCCGCATTGACGACCGCGTAAGCGACCAACCAGCGGATTACCGCGGAAAGTCAGGATCCGCCTGGTCCATACTGGACCTGTGACGAACATGGCAGGCTGGCACCGTCGACAGGGGGAAGGAGACGCCGGTGGCCGATGACGGGTTTCATCCCGACTTGCAGCAAAGCCAACGGACGGTTGGCAACCGAGTGCACCATGTCAAGTCGTCCGAAATCGACGCCGACACCGCGCAAAGCGAGGGCATGCAGCGCTTCGCGGCAATCAGTGGACGCACCGTGGGCTCGGAAAAACTGTGGATGGGCGAGACACACGTTCACCCGCAGACGGTGTCGGCCAACCACCACCACGGCGAATCCGAAACAGCAATATTTGTCCTCAGCGGCCACCCCGACTTCGTGTTCTATGACGGCGAACAAGAGGTACGCATCGCAACCAATCCCGGCGACTACGTCTTCATACCGCCGTATCTGCCGCATCGGGAAGAGAATCC
>JAFAID010000436.1 GCA_019236925.1 Mycobacterium sp.
TCATGGGCCATGCGATTCCCCTCTTCCGACTCGTAACCGTCAGCAAATGTGCCATCAACTGTGAGTAGCGAGTAGTAAGCACCGAGTTCGAGAGGCACCCCGGCGCTCACGGTACGCAGGCCGCGTGGCCGATGGGCACTAGCGACCGAACATGTCACGAGTGTGGTGCGGGATCGGTTCACTCGTGAGACGGAGCGGCTCCACTTGCGGAGTGTCACCCTTGATCCGGCACGGGGACTGGTCGTTAATCTGATCGCGGCGCTCGGATCATGCGGCGCGGCGATTGTGGAGGTGGTGATTGCTACCGATTCCCGGCGCGAGCGCAAGACAGAACGTTTGGACGCCACCGTCCGTTCGTGGCTCTGTGTGGATTCTCGTTAAAGCCGCTCGTGAAACTGTCAGAACGTCATTGCGCAGCCCGACCGCAGCCGTCAGGCGGTGCCGGTAGCGGCCCGGCCGGTTGCGGCACAAGACCGGAGAAGGGACCTGGCGCGGGAGCGGGCATGACGCACTGCCACCACGAAGGAGTTCATCCCTGACGTGCCGCGCTGTGTGGCGTGCCAGTACGAGCCGGGTAGGGCACGCCGTCGCAATAGGGCTCGGGGGACGGCGCGCCCACCGTCCCGCCACCCGGGCAGTAATTGCCACCCAAGTCGGGCTTGTGGGGATCAGGGTCCGCGTGGCCTGCTGGTGCGGCAAGCATGGCGGTGGCGATCAGCGCCATGGTCATCACGTGCTTCATGGTCGGCATCTTGCTACGGATCAGTTGATCTTGCCGTCTTCGGTGGCGCTCAGCGGTCGGTATCGGTATGGGCGCTGCCCAGACGGAGCAAGGTCGCGATCTTGTCTCGCTGAGCTCGGGTCAGCGGTGGCGCTTGGTCGACTATCCGCTTGATGCACTCTTCGTAGTCATCGGGTTTGTCCATACCGCCGACCACAGTCCACTGACTCCATACAAACAGCCTCCGGACACCGCGGCGCGCCGCAAAGGAAACTAGAACGTGTTTCAGAAATGGGGTTCCGCTACCGCGCACGCCTTGTTACGGTGGCGCCCGTGATCCTGGACAAATTCCGACTCGACGACAAGGTCGCCGTCGTCACCGGTGGCGGGCGCGGCCTTGGCGCAGCCATCGCACTGGCCTTCGCGGAGGTCGGCGCCGACGTTGTCATCGCCTCGCGCACCCAATCCGAACTAGAGGCCGTTGCCGACCAAGTCCGCGCCAAAGGTCGTCGCGCCCACGTCGTCGCCGCGGACCTGGCCCACCCAGAGGTGACCGCGGAGCTGGCCGGCCAGGCCGTCGAAGCTTTCGGCAGGCTGGACATCGTCGTCAACAACGTCGGCGGCACCATGCCCAACGCGCTGCTGAGCACCTCGACGAAGGATCTCAAGGCCGCGTTCACTTTCAACGTCGCCACCGCCCACGCGTTGACCACCGCCGCGGCGCCCCTGATGCTTGAGCACTCCGGCGGCGGCAGCATCATCAACATCACCTCGACGATGGGACGGGTGGCCGGCCGCGGTTTCGCCGCCTACGGCACCGCGAAGGCCGCACTCGCTCACTACACGCGGCTGGCCGCGCTGGACCTGTGCCCGCGGATTCGGGTCAACGCCATCGCGCCCGGGTCGATCGCCACGTCGGCGCTGGACATCGTCGCCTCCAACGACGAGTTACGCGAGCCGATGGAAAAGGTCACACCCCTGCGCCGGCTCGGCGAGCCTGACGAGATCGCAGCCGCCGCAGTGTATTTGGCTTCGCCTGCGGGCGCCTACCTGACCGGCAAGGTGCTCGAAGTCGACGGCGGCATCACCTTCCCCAACCTCGACCTACCGATCCCGGACCTGTGACCATGGCTATTCGCGTCGCCCAGATCGGCACCGGCAATGTCGGCGTCCATGCGCTGCGGGCACTGATCAACAATCCGCAGTTCGAGCTGACCGGCGTGTGGGTGTCGTCGGATTCGAAAGTCGGCAAAGACGCCGGAGAGCTTGCCGGACTGACGGATTCGACCGGCATCACCGCGACCAATGACTTCGACGCGGTGCTCGCCGCCAAGCCGCAGTGCGCGGTCTACACCGCGATGGCCGACAACCGCTTGCCCGACGCGCTCGAGGATTACCGGCGCATCCTGGCCGCCGGCGTGAATGTCGTCGGCAGCAGCGCGGTCTTCCTGCAATACCCGTGGCGGGTACTGCCGCAGGAGATACTCACACCGATCGAAGATGCTGCGCGGGAGGGTAATTCGAGCCTGTTTGTCAACGGCATCGATCCCGGCTTCGCCAACGATCTGCTACCGCTGGCGCTGGCGGGCACCTGCCAGAACATCCAGCAGATCCGCTGCATGGAGATCGTCGACTACGCCACCTACGACAGCGCGACGGTCATGTTCGACGTGATGGGGTTCGGCAAACCGATCGACGAGATTCCGATGCTGCTGCAACCGGGGGTGCTGAGCCTGGCATGGGGATCGGTGGTGCGGCAGCTCGCCGCCGGGCTGGGTCTCGAACTCGACACGGTAGAGGAGATGTACGTGCGCGAACCAGCGCCGGAGGACTTCGATATCGCCTCCGGACATATCCCGAAGGGCAGCGCCGCGGCGCTGCGTTTCGAGGTGCTCGGTTTGGTCGACGGCGATCCTGTCGTCGTCCTGGAGCATGTCACCCGACTGCGCGACGACCTCTGTCCGGACTGGCCGCAGCCCGCCCAGCCGGGCGGCTCCTACCGCGTCGAGATCACCGGCGAACCGTCGTATGGCGTCGACGTCTGCTTGAGCAGCCGCAAGGGCGACCACAATCACGCCGGGCTGGTGGCCACCGCGATGCGGGTCGTCAACGCCATTCCCGCCGTGGTGGCCGCCCCGCCCGGGATCCGGACCACGCTGGACCTGCCGCTGGTCACCGGGCGCGGCCTCTACGCTGCGGGCTAGATGTTTCGGTTAACCTAACTTTCTTATTCGTCGTATGAAAGTGAGTTAGGTGACGCCGGAGAACCGCGCCCAGGTCAAAACGGGCTGGTATCTGCTCGGCCCTGCATTCGTCGCGGCGATCGCCTATGTCGACCCGGGCAATGTGGCCGCCAACGTCAGCGCCGGCGCGCAGTTCGGCTTTTTACTGCTGTGGGTCATCGTCATCGCCAACGTGATGGCCGGGCTCGTCCAGTACCTGTCGGCGAAGCTCGGACTGGTCACCGGGCGCTCGCTGCCGGAGGCAATCGGCGCCCGGCTGAGCCAGCGGGCCCGGCTGGCGTATTGGGCGCAGGCCGAGATCGTCGCGATGGCCACCGACGTTGCCGAGGTGATCGGCGGGGCGATCGCTCTGCGCATCCTG
>JAFAID010000037.1 GCA_019236925.1 Mycobacterium sp.
CTCCGACGTGCTGTCGCCGGCGTTCAGCGCGCACCGCAGGGAGCGCCGTGCCGCGGAATGCCTCGACGGAGTGCTGGCCATCCTGGTGATCGTTTCCAGCCAGGCGCTGTTCGTGACCGGCCGCAGCCCGGCCGTACCGCTGCGGCCGCTGCTGTCGTTCGCGCGCTCGGTATTCCCGCCGATCGACGGGACCGGAGTGCGGGATCTGAGCGCGGACGCCCGATCGCTGCAGCAGGCCCTGGCCGCGGCGGCGGTCACCGGCCGTCTCGTCCCCGCGCCCCGGCCGTAACGACAGATCCCTCTTGACGCCGTCAGGTCAGGTCAGGATGCATTTCGCCTGGTAGAGCGGCGGGTTCGATTCCCGGCAGCCCCATAACAGAAAAGGGCCAGCTCAGGCCGATGAATAGCTACCAACCCTGCTCGGCGGGTTGCTGGCTTAGCGCCACGTGGCTGTTGGCTTAGCACAGGCTTTGTTTAGCCCTAGAAATTCCTGAAGAACTTATTGACAAATTGTCGATAGCTCGGCGCTGTCTTGGATAGGCTTCGCTCCGCCTGCGGCCGTCTACGCCCTCATTCGGGGAGGTGGCAATTTGAAAGCCCTCACGCTCTGGCCGCTAGGTGGTGTGTCGTTGGCGATTGCCGGCGCTGCACTGCTGGCCCTGACACCGACGATGCCACCGGGGTCCACGTCGGCGCGCAAAACAGTGGTGGCGGAGCCAATGCTGCTGTCCGTCGACGAGCCGCCGGCCGTCGACGTGCCGCCTCTCCCGGGCCAGGGCGTGGCGTTGCTGATGGGCGGCAGCGGCACTCCCATCCCACCGGTGGATCTGACGCAGGTGGCTTTCGAGAACTACGCCGTCCCCAACGGGTTCGGGGATTACGCTGCGGAACGGCTGTTCACACCCGAGGGGTTGTCTCCGATATTCAGCGGCATCAAAAGCCTGCCGTTCGACACGTCGGTGGCCCAGGGTGTCACCATCGCCGAAGATGCGATCAAGGCGAACATCGAGGCAGGACACAACGTCGTCGTTGGGGGTGTTTCGCAAAGCGCCACGATCAACGCGTTGGTGGAGCAGGACATTGCGAACGGGGCTCTGGGCTTTCAGCCGACCCCCGATCAGCTGGCCTTCATAAGTCTCGGCGATCCCAGCAATCCCAACGGCGGCATCCTGGAGCGCTTCAACCTTCCGCAGGACCCGAACCCGACCATCCCGAGCCTGGACCTAACGTTTAGCGGCGCGGCCCCAGCGGACACCGGCATCCCCGCCACCATCTACACACTCGAGTACGACGGGTTCGCCGACTTCCCTCGGTATCCGATAAATTTCTTGTCGGACCTCAACGCCGTAGCGGGCATGGCCATTGTCCACGGCCAGTACATACAGGGGCTCGAAGGACCCGGCATCGGGCTAACTCCCGAACAGATTGCCAATGCCATTGAGTTGCCGACGACTCCGGGATACGACGGCGGCACCACCTACTTCATGGCTCCGTTTGAGGGGCAGCTGCCGCTGGCGACATTAATCCAGGAGGTCGCGGGCAAGCCATTGGCCGACCTGCTCGCACCGGACTTGCAGGTGCTGGTCAACTTGGGCTACGGTCCCAACCCCGACATTGGCTGGTCAGACACCCCGGCGAATGTGCCAACCCCGGCCGGGCTGTTCCCGAGCATCGACTCGGAACAGTTCAACACGATCCTTCAGGCTTTGAGCACCGGGGCTCAGCAAGGATTCCAGGCTTTCATAGCTGATCTGTCGGCTGCGTCGAGCGGGGAGTCGTCGGGAGGCGCGTTGACAGACATACCGGACATGTTCAACCACACGGCCGCCACGATCGGCCCTCCATCGCTTACTGAGATCGTGAACGATTTCAGCAGTGCGTTATCGCAGAGCTATTCGCTTCTGCTTCCGACCGCCGACATCATTAATGCGCTGACAACCACGTTGCCGCTCGCTGAAGCCACCATTTTCACGAATTTCCTACAGGAGGGTGACCTAGTCGACGCGATTGGTATGCCAACCGCGGTCGCTACGGGACTTGAGACGGTGGCCGCCGGCATCGAGGCATTTGTCCTCTTGGAGAACCTGCCGAGCATCGCGAGCGATCTCAGCAGCATTTTCTAGCTGACGAATCAGGCCCTCAACATCACACGAATTGCAGGCGGCAAGGTCGAATAACTTGTGCTGTCCACGGCACGCGGTAGTCGGCATATCCGGTGCGTCACATAGCATCTGCGGCAGGCCGGCCAACCACTCGACGCGATACGACCTCGGTCTTGGGTCTGGCAACATCGCGCGTCGAGTCAGTGAGATGCATCTGCCTGTGTTGCCTGGCCAATCAGCTGACGAAGTTTCTCGCGAGCTGATGCATGGTGAGTTGCGCGAGCATCCGCGACGCGTACTCGCTGAATTTGTTCTCGAACCGCGCAAGTTCTTTGCGAATTGCCTTATCGAGATCCTCTGCGGATACGAGCGCTCCCCGCGCGATGGTTGCTATCAGGTCCCGCTGGACCGACCAGGTTGATTCGCGCGGGTCCGTGCGGCTGACGATGAGGTCGGCACGATTGCCCTCAGCTACGGTTCCGAGGTTCGGGAGGCCGAGAGCCGATGCCGCGGTCGCTGTGGCCATGCGGAAAGACTCCCGGCGCGGTATTCCGGCCTGGTCGAATGCGTCGAATTCGCGGTGAAGCGCGACGCCTGGCGCGGCGAACGGCTGCTGCGTGTCGGTGCCAAGCAGCAGCGTCACGCCGTCGTGATGGAACTGGTTGACTAACTCGCGCTTGCGCTCAGCAGCGCGTCGGCACCGGTCGAAGTCGTCCTTGGGGATGTTCCGGTAGGCGGGGGCGCCTATTTTTGGATTCCACACGACGGCCGCGTAGAAGGAAGGCAGCGCCCGGGCCGTCGGCTCGCTGAGCGCGTCCTGATATCGCTCGAGATCCAGAACGCCAGAGGCAAGCTCGAGGGTCGGCGTCACGGCCAGCTGGTGTTCCACGGTTGCGCGGCGCACGACGTCCATCCGAGGCTGATCGACGGCGTCCCAGTCGATCATGCGGTTGAAGATGTGGTCGCGCCTGATGCTGCTCGGCGGCGCCACCCCGAGGAGGTGCTGGCTGTCGGGTAGCAACGCTTCCTCGTGGCCGAGCGAATACGGGACATGGCCCAGCATTCCCATGCCCGCATCGGCCGCGGCCTGCTTGAGTGCGTCGATCCGCGGGAGATCCAGGTTCTCGTAGGACTTGACCCATGTCGCACCCAGAAACTGCAGCCGCTTGACGATGCTTGGCGCCTGGGATGGACCGTCAAATGCGAACGAATTGGTCCAGCGCGCGGGACCGGCGTTGACAAACCCGTACGCGTAGTGCATCTCCGGACCGGGCAGCGCCCCCGAGGCCACACGCGCCAGCGCGGCCGGTGTTGCCGTCCCGTCGGTGTCGCCGGCGTCGCGAACGACCGTGATTCCGTGTCGAAGCGTTTGCAGCAGGAAGATGTCGGTGAGCCGCAGCATGTTGGCGGGGGGCATGTGCGTGTGCATGTCGACGAGCGCGCTGGCCACAAAGCCACCCCCGGCGTGCTCGACAACGCTCGCGCCAGGCGGACAGCTTGCGGTCCCGGTTGGTGTGATGCGGTCGATATTGCCCTGGGACACAAGGACATCGACGTGTTCTTCGTCTGCACGGTCGGTGTGTGCGATGGTGATGTCCGGTAGGACGAAGGGTCCGCGAATTGTCGTCAGAATCGGATCACGGCGAGACAGGGTCTGCATCCAGGCGTCGCGTCCAAGGCGTCGGAACGGGGTGTTCTGCCGCAGCGGCGGGGCTGGTTGGCGGCGTATCAGGGACAGGTTTGGTGTCGCACAACAGCCACCGTGTACGAGGCTCATCACGGCGCGCTCGAACTCGTGAAAGGTGCTATCCGGCCCAGAGCAGCGGGCTGAGTTTGGTGATGAGGCGGTGGTCATTGCGCGTCCTCCTGCGCTACATTCTCGACTCCCATCCAAGGGTCGACGGAGATTACGCCGAATTGGATACGGAGGGTTACCGCGAAATCCCAACGCGATCGCGTAATCGTGAGCGGTGACCCGGCAACCGTATGCTTGTCGCGGACAGCTAGCACCGTGTCGCACGCCCCGGGGTAAACAGCTGCGATGAATTCGGTTGAGGGCATTACACACTCGTCCATTGATTGAGTAGCGGCTCACCGTCCAGGTAACGACGTAAATTGTCTACGAACAACGCGAAGACGTTGGTCCAGTGTTCGTCCGGCGCGGCTGCGCTGTGCGGTGAGATGAGTAGGTTGGGGACGGACCATAAGGGCGAGTCGGCGGGCAGCGGCTCGTGGGTGACCACGTCCAGGGCAGCCGCACGCAGGTGGTTGTCGAGGGCGGCCACAAGGTCGTCTTCGACCACCGCGCTGCCTCGGCCGACGTTGACAAACACCGAGTCGGCCGCCATCGCGGCGAAGAACTTCGCGTCGAATATGTCCCGATTCTCGGTTGTTTCAGGGATGGCAGCCACCACGTAGTCGGCTGCGCTGACCGCGGCGTGAAGTTCGGTCGGTGGCAAAAGTTGGTCGACATCCGGATCGTTGTCCCCCAGCACAGTGGTTCGTCGCACGCCCGTGACTGTCATCCCGAATGCGCGGCCAAGCCGGGCGACTCGTCGGCCGATCGCGCCGAGTCCGACTACCGTCAGGCGCCGACCGGCCAGCTGGCTGCCGTACTTAGGCAGCCATACGCGCTCGACCTGCAGCCGATCGATTTCCGGAAATCGCTTGGCGATCTGCAGGATCCGGGCCAGCACGAATTCGGAGATAGCGACCGCATTCACACCTGCGGCCGTGGTGAGTCGCACCTCCGGAGTCGGCAGGCCGGCAGAGATCAGCTGGCTCACGCCTGCGCCTACCCCCTGCACCCAGCGCAGGCGGGGCGCGAGCTGCACGGCATCGAACGGCAGGTCCTGGGTGAGCACGACTTCGGCCTCGGCCAGCACCTTGCGTTGCCTGTCGGTCAACTCCGGCGCCAGGTGCCGCAGGTCGGCCTGTGGATTCTGACCCCGTTGCAGCCGCAACTCATCCGGGTCTGAGTAACGCTCGTCCAGGATTCGGATCCGAGCGCTGACCGCGGCGACGTCGCGCAGATTGGCGGCGAGCTGATCGGCCGGGGGATCCCAGTGTCCGGGGTACATGACAGCGACGACGACGTCGGGCTCAGCCAAAGTGACTCCTGTCAGCCGACCGGGTGAGGGTCGGCGAGCTGCAGTCGCAGCGCGACCCGGTTCACCTGCTGAGTGGAAGCCGTGCGGGGGATGTGATCAACGATCACAACTTGCCGGGGGTGCTTGTACGGTGCCAACCTGCCCGCGCAATAGGCGCGCAGCTCGGCCAGATCCGGTGCTGCCGCGCCATCGCGCGGTACGACGGCCAGGCAGACGATCTCGCCCCAGTCCGGGTCTGGACGACCGGCCACCGCGAGGTCCGCCACGCCGGGCATGTCGGCCAGCGCGGCTTCGATCTCGCTCGGCACGATCGTGTGCCCTCCACTGCGGATGATCTCCTTCGTCCGCCCGATGATGGACAAGTAGCCGCGGTCATCGATCTCGGCGAGGTCGCCCGTCCGCAGCCAGCCGTCCGATGACAGGGCCTCGCTATCGGCCCCGCCGAAGTAGCCGTCGAACACCGCCGGCCCCCGCACCTGAAGCTCGCCGGTCTCGCTCAACCGGACTTGCACGCCCTGCACCGGCAGTCCACACCGACCCGGCCGCTCGAGCAAAGCTTCCCCTTCCAGGCACGCAACCAATCCCGCCTCGGTCGAACCGTAGAAGACCCGCACACGAGCTTGGGGTAGCAGGTCGATCAGCGCGTGGATAAGTTCCGCTGGAGTGCGAGACGTGCCGGTGTCAGCGATCCGCAACGAGCTGAGGTCGGGTAGCCGGCCGCCGGCATGCCGGAGCTCGGCGTGGTGGTCGAGCAGCCGCCGCCAGATGGCCGGGATGCAATAGATCCGCTCAGCGCGGTGCTCCTCGATTGCGGCGAAGATCTCCTCGGCGGCGAACTTCGGGGGCAGCACCACGGCCGCGCGGGCTTGCCATTGCTGGAGCGCGATCGTCCACCCCGCCATGTGAAACAGCGGAAACGGGCAGACGGCCGCCCCGCGGGGTTCCGGCTGGGCGCCGGGGTGGCTGCGGAGCACGCTTACCCGGTTGGTGAGTGGCACGCCCTTCGCATGTCCGGTTGAGCCGCTGGTGAAGAACAGGACGTGGGCCGCATTCTCATCGTGGTGCTCGCGAACTGGCTCCGGCGGGTCGTCGCCCACGTCGGCGATGACCACGGCCAGGCCGTCGGGCTCGAGTATCAGCCGGGGCTGGACGAGCTCCGCATACGGTCGGCGTTCGCCTTCGGAGAGGGTCGGGTCGATAGGGGCGTACACGGCGCCGATCCGCGCGGCCGCGGCGAACAGCATCACGGTGTCTGCGGACAGGTCGGCGCTGTGCAAGATCGTGTCTCCCGGTCGCACGCCGCGCTCAAGCAGTGCCTTGGCCAGCCGGTCGGCTGCAGCGTCGAGCCGTGCGAAGGTCCACTGCTCGCCGTTGACGTGCAGGGCGGCGCGATCGGGTACGGTGCGGGCAGCGTTGCGGAAAATCTGGCTCACAAGCAGATCCACTCAGGAGCTCCTCTCGGTTCAGCGCGAAAGTGCCTCCGCGGGCCGCGAATTCAGCAACTACGTACCTCGGTCCTTGCCGCGCCGGATACCAGCCAGGCAGAAGTCGGCCAGGTGAGTGCGCTCTGCGCGGCTGGGGACGGTCTCATCAGTGAGGTGTTCACGCATCGTCGCGGTGACCAGGCGGTAGATCGCCACGCTGTTGCGACGCGCTTGGCCACGAATGTCTGGACCTGTGCCAGACAGGGCCCGGACCGGCGGGTACAGGAGGTCGAGCAATCGATCGACTGACTCCTTCTGCTCGGCTGTGTACTTCCTGTCGAGCCGGCCTTGGTCGACGAGGAACGGCCGGGTACGGTGTGCGGCCGCTTCAGCGACAACCTGGGCGAGCATGCCGTCGATCCAGGCTCGCACCTGCCCTTCGGCGCCGCTTGCCTTGTCGATCCGTGCCTTCAAGTAATCGGCGAGGCGTCGACGCCCATCGTCCAGTAGCACGACCAGCAGGTCGTCCTTGGATGCGAAGTGCCGGTAAAACGCCGGTGTGGAGATGCCAGCCTCTGCCAGGATCGCCCGCAGCGAAGGATCAGTCGAGTCGCTGGCTTCAATCACGCGGTAAGCCGCCTCAAGGATGTTGGCTACCTCATCGGTGTACCGCGCTCGTCGAGACTCGAGGGCACGATCGACTCGCTCGGCAAGGACGTGCTCGGCAACTTTGGCGGAGTCCTTCACACGAACAAGAGTAGACGGTGCGCCAACTATTAAAAACGGTGTTTTAGATTTTCTGATCAGTGCATTAGAGTTCTTGAAGGGAGAGGTCGACACGCGCGAGGAGAGTGCGTCGGATGCAGCGGGAAGTTGTCTTGACCGGCATAGGCGGCCAAGGGGTGCAGTTCGCCTCGCAGGTACTCGCCCGCGGCGCGCTCGCGGCCGGCTTCGAGGTACAGCTGTTCGGCAGCTACGGCGGGATGATGCGCGGAGGCAACACCCAGGCGACCCTGGTGGTCTCGGACCAACCAGTACTTGCGCCTCCGACCGTCGACAGGACGTGGTCGGCGCTGGTCATGCACCACGACTATTGGGAACCCACCCGCGATCTGCTGAGCCCGGAAACCTATGTC
>JAFAID010000065.1 GCA_019236925.1 Mycobacterium sp.
CGATTCGGGTCATCTGAATTCTCCTCTCAGGGCTGGAACCTTGCCGTAGCGTCGACGTCGAGGTCCGTGGCGTTGAGCACCAACGCCAGCCCGTAGTAGCAGCTGATGATCATCAGCAACTCGGTGAGCGCTTCGTCGCCAAAGACAGCTTGCGCCGCAGCGAAGGTGTCATCCCCCAGTCGGTGGGTGGTGCACAATTCGGTGGTGACGTCGAGGGCGGCGCGCTCGGTGGGGCTGAAGCCGGCCGCGTCGAGGTCTCCGGTGTCGAGGATCGCGTTGATCTGTTGCTCGGTCAGCCCGGCCCTGCGGGCGATCCCGACGTGCTGGTCGAGCTCGTAGCGTGAGCCCTGCAAATGGGCCACCCGCAGGATGGCCACTTCCCGCATCTGCAGGGTGAAGGTGGGGCTGTCAAACAACTCGTCGACCATCTGCGCCCATCCCCCAAACACGTTGGGAGCGTTGGCAAGCAGTCGGAACACGTTGAGGTTGCCGCGACGCGCCATCCATTGGCGGATCGGTTCGGGTTGTTCTTCGATGCTGGCCAGCGGTATCCGTGACATTGGTTCCTCCGTTCGCTATTCGGTCTTGGCGGCGAGGGTAAAGGTCCAGTCCAGGGTCACGAACGGTTCGTCAACCGCTGTACCGTCGGGGGCGATGCCGGGCTCATGCCGCACGAAGTCTGCCTCGAGCGAGTCCAGGTCCGCGAAGACTGCGTCGTGGCCGATGTAGGGGTCGTCTCGCCAAAACAGCTGGGTGATCAAGGGCTCGTAGCCCTCGGCGTGGAACCAGAAATGCACATGCTGTGGGCGCATCGGGGACCGCTTTGCGGCCCGCAGGATCTCCCCGCATGGCCCGTCGGTGGGCACCGGGTAGTAGCGCGGCATGATGGACCGGTACCAGAATCGTCCGTCGTCGTCCGTGGTAAGTAGTGCCCGCATGGCCAATTCGTTGTGCAGCTTCTCGGTCTGCTGAACGTCGTAGAACCCCTCGCCGTCGCTGTGCCAGGTGTCCACCTTCGCGCCGGCGATCGGCTCGCCCCGGTCATTGACAACCCGACCGGTGACGAACATCGGTGTGCCGGTTACCCCGTCAGAGATGTCGTCCCCATTGTCGGCCGTGGGACGGCCTTCGACGTAGAAGGGACCCAGCAGCGCCGAGTCGGTGGTCGATGACTCGGTGTGCTGGTTGATCTTGTCCAGCAGCGTGCTCAGGCCCAAGATGTCGGACAGCAGCACGAACTCCTGGCGCGTTGGAGTCGAGATTTTGCCCGTCCGCTCGAGGAAATCCATTGCGGTGAACCATTCGTCACCGGTGAGCCGCACCTCGCGGGCGAAATCATGCAGGTGCTGCACCAAGCAGACGAAAAGCTGGCGGAAGCGCTCGTCGGTGGAGCCGTCGAAGGTCTGCTGCGCGGCCGCGGTGAGTGTCTGTTCGGTCAGGTTGGATGACATTGCCTTGCCTCTCTTTTGAGATCGGATGGTTGGACGCTCATGTCAAGGCCGGATCACGACGCGGCCGGCGATGTGGCCGGCGACGGCCTGATAGGCCGAAGCCGCGTTGTCGAGTGAATAACTGGCGGCGATAGGAAGTGGCCGGAACTCCCCAGACTCGAAGTAGCGCGCCATCTTTTCAAGGCGCCGCGCGGAGTCGACGACAGTGAGCTTTGTGCTGTCGGTGCCGAAGATCCGAGTTTCGTTGTGGTACAGGCCCAGCAGGTCGATTTCGACCGCGCGCGAACCCACGGCGCTGATCACCACGAGCCTGCCCCGAAGTGCCAGCGCCGCCAGTGCGGCAGGCGTGGTCACGCCACCCACGGCGTCATACACCACGTCGACGCCGGTGCCGCCGGTGAGCCGCTTGATCTCGGCGCCGACGTCTGCCGCCGGATCGAAGGTGACGAAGTCGTCAATGACAGCGGCGGCGGCGGTCTCCGGACCGGGCCGGCGACGGTCCACCCCAATCACTTTCGCACCGAGCGCATGGGCGATTTGTGCCACCGCTCCCCCCACACCACCGGAAACCCCGAAGATAGCAATGGTTTCACCGGCCGCCAGCTGTGCCGTTTCGACAGCGCCGTACCAGGCCACGACGAAGTTGACCCCGACCGTGGAGGCTTCGTCGAAGCTGAGCCGTTCGGGTTTGCGCACCAGCGCTTCCACCGGAACTGACATCAACTCGGCGTGCGAGCCGTCTCGGGTGAAGCCGGTGTCTCCGCCGGTGCCCCACACCGCGGTTCCTTCCCATTCGGGCGGTCCACTGATCACCACGCCGGCGAAATCACGTCCGGGCGTCCGTGGTAGCACCGTCCAATCCATTCCCCCGGCAACGTTTTTCACGTCCGATGGGTTGACCGATGCCGCTTCCACGCGGATCACCGCTTCTCGCGGCGTCTCGGTCGGATCCGGAAGGTCCGTCACGTGCAAAACACCGGGATCACCGAACTCGGCAAAACGCAAGGCCCGCATCGGTCCGTCCTCCTCTGAACTGATCGTCTTTTATCGGACACGTCCAGCCAACACCCGAACCAGCCATCGCGTCCAACGAAGAAAGCAGAATATTCCAATCGGAAAACGCGATAGGATGGTCGCCGTGGAGCTGCGCCACCTGGAGTACTTCGTCGCTGTGGCCGCCGAGCTGAACTTCTCGCGAGCGGCCCAGCGGATCCACGTCGTGCAGTCTGCCCTATCGGCGTCGGTCAGCAGATTGGAAAAGGAGCTTGGCGTCGAACTGTTCGACCGTTCCAAGCGCCAAATCACGCTCACCGCGGCCGGCGAGGTCTTCCTTCAGCATGCCCGCGACGTGATCCACGCCGCTCACCGGGCACGAACCTCGGTTGACGCGTTCCGTGATCAGCTCACCGGCACCGTCACGCTGGGCACCCTGATGTCGTGGGGAACATTGGATCTACCCGCGGCCCTGGAAGAGTTCCGCCGCTCGAACCCGTTGATCACCGTTCGGCTGCGGCAAAGTCTCACCGGTTCGGCCGGGCATCTGAGCGCTATCGCCGACGGTCAAATGGACCTGGCCCTGGTGTCGAGCACCTCACCGGGATCCCAGCTGGTAGCGATGCGCGAGCTGATGCGCGAGCCGATGGTCTTCGTCTGCGAATCCAGCCACGCACTGGCAGATCGCGCGAGGGTGCAACTCGCCGACCTCGCGGGACACGACTTCATCAACTTCCCGATCGGATGGGGAATCCGACAGCGCCTCGATGCCGGCTTTGCCGCGGCCGGCGTCGAGCCGGTCAGTGCCTACGAAGTCGCCGATTATGCGATCACCGCTGAGCTCATCCGACACCGGCTGGCGACGACCATCTTGCCCGCCAGCGCGGCCAACCGCTTCCCCGACCTCCGCACAGTTCCGCTGCATCCGTCCATCACATGGACGCTGTCAATCGCGTCCGCGGCGTCTCAAAACAGCCTCGCGATTAACGCGCTCATCGATACCCTGATCCGTCACGTCGCCTGAATCCAGACGTGCCAGAGGCTATGCCAGTTGCGCGAACTCGGCCTGCAACGCATCCAGACGTCGAAGTGTCTCATCTCGGGGCTCGGTCGGCAGGTCAACCAACAGGTGTTCCAACCCCAACGGGAGGTAGCCCTCAATTTCTTTGGCCGTCGGTTCGCCAAAGTGAAAGTTGATCACCGGCACGTCGTCACCGGCGACAGCGTGCAGCTCCTGGAGCTGACTGGACAGCGCTTCCGCAGATGGGGTCATTGCGAGCCAACCGGCGTGCAGCCGGCCGATACGTGGAAAACTCGCCGGCCCCCCGCCCAGATACAACGGCGGATACGGCTTCGTCACCGGCTTGGGCCAGCAGTAGATCGGGTCGAAATTCACGAATTCGCCGTGAAATTCCGCCTCATCCTGCGTCCAGATCTCGATCATCGCGCGCAGCCGTTCTTCAACGACCCGTCCGCGCACCTTCGGATCAACCCCGTGGTTGGCGATTTCTTCGCGCAACCAGCCCACACCCACACCGAAGCGAAACCGGCCCTCCGACACCAAGTCCAGCGACGCAACATCTTTGGCGGTCAGGATCGGATCGCGCTGCGGGACCAACGCGATCCCGGTACCTAGCACCAGGTTCTCGGTGGCGACCGCCGCGGCGGTCAACGCCACAAAGGGATCCAGGCTGCGGTAGTACTTCCGAGGCATTGGGCCGCCCAACGGATAGGGCGTCTGCGCGTTGACCGGGATGTGTGAATGCTCGGCCAGAAACAGCGACTCAAAACCACGTTCCTCCAGTCCGACGCCCAGCTCAACCGGACCAATGCCCTCGTCGGTCACGAAGTTCAGCACACCGATACCCACGTTTGCTCCCATCGAAGTTCCCTGGACAACCCGCCACGGCGTCCGCGGACGACTAGGTCAACCGCGATCTCCAGATTCTTGTTCCGCCGTCGGGCGCACCGCGCCCCAAAGGCCGGCGAGGACGCCGACGGCAGCACCCCCCATGCCGATGAGCTGTTGCGAGCGCTTCATCTCGTGATGGACACTCGCCCCGCCGAGCAGATCGGCCGCGTCGGCGCCGGCGGACGCGACAAACCAGCCGCGAGTGTTTTTGCCCCGCAGCGCCGCCATTGCGAGCAGCCCACCGATCAAGGCATCGCGGTAGCCCATCGAGCGCAACAGTAGTTGCGCTGTCGGCGTCGGCTCGTCGGGATCACCCCAGAACCGGTTCGCGCGGAGAGGATCGACGAGAAACGAGATGCCCGAGGCAAGTCGGATGCTGCCGGCAAGGAGCCCAAAACGGTCGATAGCCATGGCCCGCAGCCTAGGAGGTCGTGCGTCCGAGCTGCGGCAAAGTCGCGGATGTCGCCGATTTTGATGTCGAGTGTTCGCGCCGTCGTTAGTGTCGAACCCCGGACGGCCACTCAGATGACGCCGCACGGGTAGCAGGCTGGCAGAAAAATGAATGGGGGCGCACGGCATGCCGGATCCCGAATCCGATACGACCTCTGCGGCCGCACGGCCGAGATTCGAACCCGACGAGCGCTGGGTGCCCGCCGACGAGCGATGGTTTGGCCTGGATCGGCGCACCATTCGCCCGACGCTGGCAGTGTTCGCACTGGCGTTCGTGATGTCGGTGGTGTTGCCCATCATCAACGCGAGCGTGCCCTATAACGACATTGTCAAAGCCGGCGATGTTCTGCAGGTCGAAGGCGACGTGACGTTCGTTCCGGAGGCCGGCTGGGGTATCACCTCTGGTCTCCGCGCCGGCCACGCCCCGTTGTCCGGCGAGTATCCCTCGACCGCGACCGTCGAGGACGGGGCCGTGAAATTCACGGTCCGCACCGGACAATTCCACGGAGACGCCGACCAACTGCTCGACCAGATCGAGACGACCTCCGAAGCTCTCAATCGCGGTCGCGGCGTCCACGTGACCGGTGCGCCCACCACGATCGTCACCGACCAGGGCAAGCAGGGTGCGACAGTGCGGGTCACCGGACCGCACACCTC
>JAFAID010000474.1 GCA_019236925.1 Mycobacterium sp.
TCGGTGAACGGGAGCACCGCAAGGTGCCATCCGGGTCCGTGCTCGGCATCCAGGGGGATGTTGGCCTGCTCATTGAGCCAGGTGTCGAATTCCTCGCGCGGCCGAGGCGTCGCGATCTCGAGCTCGTGCTGATCGCGGCGCGAGACCCAGCGATGCCGGCCGAACGGCAACGGCGAGCGTTCGATGCGACGGGCCAACCGCCCGTTCTGCAAATGCTGATGGAACCGGCGCAAACCGTCGATGTCGACCGGGCGGTTATACACCCATACGCACTGACCGACTCCGGCCGCCTGCTCGAGGCGAAAGAAGGTCTGGTCGACCAAATCAAGTACATTGCTCATTTTCTAAGGTCCTCTGTGCTAATTGGCTGCGCCGCGAGGGCAAATAGCTCGGATGAATTCGCTTGTGCGCACACCCAGTGCGTCCCGCTTACTGGCTCGGGGCACGGCCAGCCGATCGTGGCGGTCAGCGAGAATTCACTCAGAACGCTCGAAATATGCTGTTGCAGTTCGTCCTTCGAATTGGGATGGTCCGGCCGATGCGCGACGACGGAGACGAAGACCCGACCGTGTGCTTTTCCTGAGAGCAGGGACAGCAGCCCGCCGAGCTGGTGCATCATCGCCTTGGTCATGCGCGCGCTGAGGGACCTCATGACGAAGTGGTCGGCGTTTGTTCCGTCTGGCCGGTGGGTGGCCGGGTTGACCACACCGATGTTGGATGAGCCGACGCTGGTCGCACTGTTGGTGGCCGCGCCGACCCATCGCTTGCCGAGCCGCTCAGGCACCAGGGGAACCAGGGGTAGCAGTGTCCACCGTTCGTCGGGCTCCTCCTGAGAGCGGATCAGCGCTTGCTTGATCGCGCCCCGGATCTCGCTCAGGCCCGTCGCCGCGGGTGCAGGGTCGACCATGAAGTCGACATTCGTGATCGCATTGGCGCGGGTGTCGCCGGCGGTGCGCTGGTTGATGGCCATCGTCAGGGTGACTGAACCGTCTCTGGCGACTCGTCCCACTCGCTGGGCGAGGCGGGCCGCCAGTGCCGCGAACAGGGTGTTGCTGGTCCCTCCGAGGGACTCCGCGCGGGCGTCCCACTCGTCGGCATCGACGAAGATCGTTGCCGTTGGGAACGTGACGCTTTCGCTGGCTTCGGCGGTAGGGGCAGGCGTCGGGCTGGCAGATTCGGCGCTGCCGTGGTGACGCCGGATGAATTGTGCTGCGGCCACGGCGGCGCAGGCGATGCCGGGAATGTCGCGTACGGCTTGGCCGACGTCCTCGCGCAGGGCCCGCCACCGCGGACGGGAACCCGCTGCGGGCCAGTTGATTGCGTTGTCGTAGCCGCAAGCGGCGTCCGCCAACGCTTCGCACAACCCGACGGCGTCGGTGAGGCAATGTGAGGCGACCAAGCTCACCCCCGCGCCGCCGTCGGTGAAGGGAAGCACCGCGAGGTGCCATCCGGGTCCATGCTCGGCATCCAAGGGGATGTTGGCCTGCTTGTTGAGCCAGTCGTCGAATTCCCCACGCGGCCAAGGCCGTTCGACGATCTCAAGGTCGGAATGATCGCTGGGCGAGACCCAACGATGCCGGCCGAACGGCAAGGATGAGCGTTCGATGCGGCGGGATAACCGTCCCCGCTGCAGATGGTGATGAAACCGCCGGAGACCGTCGATCTCGACTGGGCGGTCATACACCCAGACACACTGAATCACGTTGGTGACTCCGGCCGCCCGCTCGACGCGAAAGAAGGTGTGGTCGACCAGATCGAGTACGTTGTTCATTCCCCAAGATCCCTTTTCTTGTCGCTGCCTACGCTGTCAGGTCGTACAGTTCGGACGAATTCGCTTGGTCTGCAATCGCGTCCACGCAGTCCAAGGTGGTGTTGACGGCGCGCGCGAACGCTTGGGTCAACACCGCGATGTAGCGATGCACCGATTTACGCGCTTTCGCGTTATCCGGAAAGGAGATCGTCACCGTGGTTTTGGCGGCCTGTCGGTTGATCCACATGTTGATCCCGCCGTGCGAGAGGTTGTCGCCGTAGGTACCGAAATTGGTCTGTTCAAACAATGCGGCGACGGGTATCTTGCGGAAATCCAGGAAAGACACCATCATTGCCGGACGCGCAAGCGGCTTGATTCCCAGTTGATCCGGTGTCGCCAACTCCATTACCCGGTCCATCGGCACGCTGGCAAGGTGCTTGGCTTCGTCGAATGATTTCTGCGCTGCCCGGGCCGCTTCGGCAAACGAGCCATCGCTGATGGGCACGGTGACCGGAAACAGGCTGGCGAACCAACCCACAGTCATGGTGTCAATGCCCGGTGCCCGGGTGTCGTACGGCGTAAACCCGCGAAAGGTCTTGCTGCCGGTCAATTCATGCTCGGCCAGAGCTGCGCACGCCAGAACTCCGCCGCTGAACCGAGCACCGGCAGCACGGCAGGCGGTATCGAAACACTCCGTCTCGGCGGCGTCCAACAACTCGGCCGTCACAAAGTCGCCTTCGCCGGTGGCCCACCTGTTACCGAGGGGCAGCGGGAAGCGCGGCCAGTCGCCGTCAGTGTCGCGCGCGAACTCCATCCAGTCCTTGATCTCCGCTGACGACAGGGTCAAGCTCGCCACCTGCTCGCGCTGGCGCACGGTGTAGTCGTGGTAGCTGCCGGCCGGCGGAAGCGTGGTGGGCTGCTGCGGATGCACGTCCTGCCGCAGGCCCTGATACATCAGGTTGACGTCGAGGAAGATCAGGGCGGCGGACATGCCGTCGAAGTGGAGATGGTCGACACTGGTGTAGAACGTGAAGTAGTCGGTGTGCTGCACGATACCGAATGTGAAGCAATCCCACTCGAGCGTCTCCGGCGTCGTCGTCAAGGCGTGCGTGCGTATGTGTTCGGCGCTCATGTGTCCGAATTCCACAGGCACGAAGTCGATGACATCAGGGTTGTCGATCGTGCGGCGGACAATGACGTCGTTTTCGAATTCGAACCAATGGTGGTAGGTGTCGTGACGACGGACATGCGCGGTGATCGCTGCCGTCATTGTCGGAATGTCACACACCCCGGGAATGTCCCACACAACGACCGTCAGGCGGGGTTGCTGCCGGCCCATCGCCTTGCCTTCGTACGCGGTCCAGAGGTGTTGAGCCTGTTGATAACTCGGTGGTAGACCGCTTCGCCACGCATTCCGAGCCGCTTCACGTGCCGCGGGTGAGGCCGTCCAGGTGGTAACTGGACCGTTTGGCGGCTGCCATCGGTTGATGTGGCCCAATGCGACCATTTTCTCAATCCTTGTCTGTGGGATGCCGAGGTTGATTTACGCGGCGCGGGAGTGGCGGCACGACTGTCTGCGAATGACTTTTCGCGCTAGTGAATTGGATGCGTCGGCGGTCGTCAGCGGTGACCCCGCGGCGAAGGACCCCGACTGACCGGAGCCGACGATCGCGACAGCGTGCGGACGTTCGACATGCCCAGGCATCTAGCAGGCTTCCCGGTATGTGAGCGGCTGGCGCGACACCCGTTTGGCATGCTTGCGCATGACAGGGCGTCTCATTGCGTCTGTCCGGTGCGCACCGATAACGCCGACGATGGCGTTGCTGATTACGTGCGGTGCCTCATCCAAGAGCATGTGGCTGGCGGCGGGCCGGCGGACGAGCATGGCCCCGGGGATACCGCCGGCCAGGTCGTGGGCATGCGATGGCGGGGTGAGCCTGTCCGCGCCACCACTGATGACCACTGTCGTGGCGGTGATGGAACTCAGAGTCTGATACTGGTTGTAGTGCCGTAATGCCCGCAGAAAGCCAGCTTTCGTCGCAACCGGGGTTGCATTGATGGTTGCCGCCGACACGGCCACGCGCGCGTCCCGGCTCGCCGTACCGTATCCGCCGAATCTGACAAGGACTCCGCATATCGGCCGGGCAAGGGCCCGGAAAACGTGTTCTGCGGCACGGGGTGCATGCTGGGCTACTTCGTAGAGGATGTCTGTGGCGGGGTTAGCCAGAAACCGGCCCAGGCCGCGCTCGGTGAGTTTGCCCGCCGCGGTGGCCACGAGGATCAGCCCTTGGGGTTGGACCGGTCGCTGGCGGGCGGGGCGACCCAGGTAGGCCAGGGCCACCATGCCGCCCATGGAATGTCCGGCAAGGGTAAGGGGGCCCGCGACATCGAGGGCTGCGAGCAGGTCGGCGAGGTCGGCGGCGAGTCGGTCGATGTGGTAGGTGTGCATCGGTGCGGCCGCGGAGTCGCCGTGGCCGCGGTGGTCGTAGGTGATGATCCGGATGCTGTCGCCGTATTGATGGAGCAGGTGATCGATCGGGATGGTCCAGGAGTCTTTGGCCAAGCAGAGCCCATGCAGCAGGACAACGGTATGGGCGGGGTCGCGAGATCCGTACTCGCGCACTGACAATGACACGCCGTCGCTTGTTGTTACCGTCCGCGTGATGCCACAACCCTGAATTCTGGTGCGATCGCGGCGGTAGATCATTCTCATGAACGGCTGATGTTGTTGCGCCTGTTGAATCTTGCAGCCTGCGCGAGACGCGCGATCGCCGCGGTGTTTCGCGGCGGATGCGCTCCACGCATCGACCCCGGGCTCGCGTGCATCGTGCAGCGCCGTTTCCGCCTCGTGGCCGAGGCGCGCGGCTTCGTGTTCGACGGATTCGTCCGCACCACCCTGGGTCGACGTGCCTGCTGCGAGACTGGTCATTTCTTCGCCTCCTGCGAGATCCCTGGGACGCGGCGTCACCGTGCCAAGAACAGATTGCGCGGAAGCAACCTCGATCACGATCCGGCAGGCATCCCAATTTGACTGGTGGTGCTGGCACCCCTACGCGGACCGAGATGACAGCGTCCGGTGATCGCCTACGATTCCGAACGGAACACCTTCCGGGTGGAAGCGTCGCAGACAGGTATTCCGCCAACCCAGTGCCCGTATTTGACTTATCAAGTGACGCCGTCCGAAACGACGATGTGTCACCACTTTGAGGGGCCTTCGCTTCGTGAAAAAGCGACTTCGACGCAACTTCGAAAAGTCCCTATGACTTGCCCAAACTCTGGTGGAGCTAAGGGGACTCGAACCCCAGCGCTTTCCTGCAAAAACAGCTTGTGAAATGCGCTTTCTCGATCCGAGCGTTGTTACGCGAGTTGTCTTTTTCCTGGGGATACGCGCCGGCGTGTTACGCGGCGTAACGGTGCTGGACGCCCGTCGAACCTGCGACCTCTGGGTTATGAGCTAGCCAATACCGGTTTCCTGCAGTCTCGCGCGTCTCAAACGTACAGGTCGCGGGCCATCACTCGTCCGATCTATGCCGCTGCCCACCATGCGATCTCGTCAGTTGCGCCGCGTTTCGTTCACAAATCCGTTCACAACACGCTCCGCCGGCGACTGAACCATCCCGGGTTCGATGCACACCTCATTTCGTGTGACCGGTTTGCTTCCCGATCTGGTCCTGAGCGTAGTCCGTGATGGCAGCATTCAGATCCGGTTCATCTAGACATATCGGGGCGCTCGGCACGTCACTGGACCGCGACAGTGGCGGCGAGGCGGTGTCCCGTAAGGGGATCGTAAGGGGATCGGGCTACGACACACCCAGCCTCTGCCGGTAGTCGCACACCACTTCCCTGGACGCATCTGCGGGCCCCGCCCCGGCCCTTCAGACCCCGATGACTCGTATCAGCTCTTCCAGCCCATCGAAGTCGGCGGTGTTGCGGGGTGTACAGGTCGAGGTGGTGAGTGTGGGCGGTCGCCGCGATCAGCAGGTCGGCGAACCTGTTGCGGGGATGAGGGCCTTTACGCAGCGCGGCCGCTGCGAGGAGCCCGTAGCTGCGTGCGGCGGCCGCGTCGAACGGGATCGGCTCGAATTTCGCCTCGACCTCCTGCAGCCGGGCCTGCCGCTTGGCCGCCTCAACCGGATCCCCGGCCAGCAAGGGCCCGGCGGCCAGCTCGGCGGCTGTGACGGCCGAGATCGCCACCTCGTCCGGTAGCGTGGCCCTCACCGCCGGGTCGTACCAG
>JAFAID010000068.1 GCA_019236925.1 Mycobacterium sp.
CGAGGCGGCGTAACGCTTCCCGGCGGGACAGCAGGCCGTCGACGTGGTCGGTGGCGATCTCTTCGGCGATGTAGCGCTGCAGTGGAGTCACGCTGGCGAGTATGCGCGCCGTTTCTGAAATACCCGAGGCGCACCGTTGCCAAAGAAGGTCCAAAGGGGCGACGACGGGCTGCTGTTTCCCAGGTCCTGGGCGTATCCCGAGTGAATCTCGGCGTCCGCGTCCTCGGCGAGCATCGCGGCCCGCACGTGGACGGCCGCGGCCAGGCGGTGCGCCCGTTCGACGGTCTGCGGAGAGGGCGGGATTCTCGGGTCGTCGCCGCGTTGTGCGGCGGTGCTCATCGCGGCGGGTGGTCGGCGTGGACGAGCCGTCGCGCGATTTCGGCGACCGGCGCGTTGGAATTCTGCGACAGCCGCTTCAACAGCTCGAACGCCTGGACGGCGTCGATGTTGAAGCGCTCCATGATGATGCCCTTCGCTTGGCCGATGATGTCCCGGGACGCCAGCGCGCTCTTGAATTGCTCGTCGCGGCGCAGCAGGTTCCAGGTCAGCGCGGTGTGGGTGGCGAAAATGAGTCCCAGTTCCATTGAATCGTCGTCGAACACGTGCGTTGGTTCGGCGTAAAGGGTCAGCGCGCCCATGTGTTGGGGGTCGGCGAAAAGCTGCAGCGACAGGATCGACCGGACCGGTGTCGCGGCGATCGCCGCGTGCTGATATCGGGGCCATCGTTGCTCGACTGACAGGTCGTCGACCCGGATGATGTGGTGTTCGCAGGCGGCCGCCAGGCACGGGCCCTCCTGGTGGCGACGCTGGATGTCGTCGAGGACGACGGCGTAGCGATGGGTGTATGCCGGGGTCTCGATGGCGCCCTTGCGGGTGATGAGGCTGATCCCGGCGTACTGGGCACCGGGCACGAACTGGGCGGCATCCCGGTTGAGCTCCTGCAGCAAGCCGCTGGCGTCACCGGTCGGGCGCTGCTGCAACTCGCGGACCATCTCGCCGACACGTAGCAAGATCACGTTCCGCTGATTCATCGACACTGTTCACTCCACCCGACGGTGCTGGGCAGTTGAGGATAGTGTGCGCCTCCCTCAGCCAAACGTCATCATCGCGACGTTTTAGGATCTCGCGGACACCATCAGCGAGGCCGAGGAGAAACCGTGCGGTTCACCTATGCGGAGGCGATGACCGACCCGACGTTCTACGTGCCGCTGGCGAAGGCGGCGGAGGCCGCCGGGTACGCCAGCATGACGGTACCGGACAGCATCGCGTACCCGTTCGAGTCGGACTCGACGTATCCGTATACCCCCGATGGCAGCCGGGAGTTTCTCGAAGACAAGGCTTTCATCGAGGCGTTCGTGCTCACCGCCGCGCTGGGCATGGTGACCACAAAGCTGCGGTTCACCACGTTCGTGGTGAAGCTGCCGATCCGGCCGCCGGCGCTGGTGGCCAAGCAGGCCGGCTCGCTCGCGTGGCTGATAAACAACCGGCTGGCCCTCGGCGTCGGAATCAGCCCGTGGCGCGAGGACTTCGACTTGATGGGTGTGCCGTTCGCCAAGCGCGGCAAGCGGATGGACGAGTGCATCGATATTGTCAAGGGCCTTACCCGGGGCGGCTACTTCGAATTCCATGGCGAGTTCTACGACATTCCGAAGACCAAGATGACACCTGCACCCACTCAACCGGTTCCGATCCTGATCGGGGGCCATGCCGACGCCGCCCTTCGGCGCGCGGCGCGTTGCGACGGCTGGATGCACGGCGGCGGTGATACCGAGGAACTGGACCGGCTTCTCAAGACGCTCAAGCTGTTCCGTGCGGAGGAGGGCAATTCCGGTCCGTTCGAGATCCATGTCATCTCGACCGACGGATTCACGGTCGACGGCGTCAAGCGCTTGGCGGACAAGGGCGTCACCGATGTGATCGTCGGATTTCGGGTTCCCTACATCGTCGGGCCCGACACCGAACCGCTGGACACCAAGGTTCGCCACCTCGAAAAATTCGCCGAGCACGTGATCGGAAAGGTCAACGGCTGAGCCGAAGCTCACTGATTCACGGCGGCGGCGGTCGCGGCGCGACGAACTCGCAGTGCGCAGCCCCCGCCGCTGCGGGGCCACCCGGGCCTCCCCAGCCGGCGGGGCCGTGCATGCCACCCGGTCCGTGACCGCCCCATCCGGGCGTTCCGGAAGCGCCGTCGGTGGCGGCATAGATCGCCGCGCCACCGAACGCGGCGATGATCGCCGCGATGGCCAGCGCGGCCAGTGAGTGCCTACCGCTGA
>JAFAID010000649.1 GCA_019236925.1 Mycobacterium sp.
GAGCGGGGCAATCACTTTCGTGCACACCGCGACGCTAGCGGCTAGCGTGGAGGGTCGACACGGGAGTCCCGCGAGCGGGGTCTGAGAGTGGGCGCGCCGGCCCTTACCGTCACACCTGATCCGGATCATGCCGGCGAAGGGAGCGAAAGATGCGACCCGACTCGGGATCGCTGGCCGTCATCGGCGGCGGCGTCATCGGGCTGTCGGTGGCGCGGCGCGCGGCCCAGGCCGGTTGGTCGGTGCGGGTACATCGCACTGGGCAGCCCGGCGCGTCCTGGGTGGCCGCCGGAATGCTGGCGCCGCACAGCGAAGGCTGGCCCGGTGAGGAGCGGCTGCTGCAACTGGGCTTGGAGTCGCTGCGGCTGTGGCAACAGGGCGGCTTCACCGACGGGCTGCCGGAGCGAGTGATCACCGCACGCGAGTCGTTGGCGGTCGCCGTCGACCAGGCTGATGTCGCCGACCTGCATACGGTCGCCGACTGGTTGTCTGCGCAGGGCCACCCGGTGATCTGGGAGTCGGCCGCCCGCGACGTGGAACCGATGCTGGCACAAGGCATTCGGCATGGATTTCGGGCGCCCACCGAACTGGCGGTGGATAACCGCGCCCTGCTCGACGGGCTGGCGGCGGCATGCGAACGGCTCGGCGTGCAATGGGATGCGCCGGTAGCTGACCTGGGTTCGGTGCAGGCTGACGCGGTCGTGATTGCCAACGGCATCGACGCCCCAACGCTGTGGCCCGGTCTGCCGATTCGGCCGGTGAAGGGCGAAGTGCTGCGGCTGCGCTGGCGTAAAGGGTGTATGCCATTGCCGCAACGGGTAATTCGTGCACGCGTGCACGGGCGTCAGGTGTATCTGGTGCCACGCGCCGACGGCGTGGTGGTGGGCGCCACTCAGTACGAGCACGGTCGCGACACCGCGCCGACCGTATCCGGTGTGCGTGATCTGCTCGACGATGCGTGCACGGTGATGCCGGCGCTCGGCGAGTACGAGCTGGCTGAATGCGTTGCCGGCCTGCGCCCGATGACGCCGGATAACCTGCCGCTGGTGGGACGGCTGGATGCGCGAACGCTGATCGCCGCCGGCCACGGCCGATCCGGTTTCCTGCTGGCGCCCTGGACTGCCGAACAGATTGTGTCCGAACTCGTTCCGGTTGGAGCTCATCCATGATCATCCACGCGGCGACGATACAAAGCGAAGCGATGAGGTGGGGGCACCTCCCGCTTGCGGGGGAGAGCAGCGCATGATAGTCGTCGTGAATGCCGAGCGACTCGAGGTCGATGACCAGACCACCGTGGCGGCACTGCTGCAGTCGCTGGGCTATCCCGACCGCGGTATCGCGGTGGCCGTCGACCAAGCGGTGTTGCCGCGATCTGCGTGGGCGACAACTCTTTCCGACGGTGCACAACTCGAGGTGGTGACGGCGGTGCAAGGTGGCTGACTCGAAACTCACAGTTGCCGGGCGCAGCTTCGCGTCGCGGTTGATCATGGGTACCGGGGGCGCGGACAACCTCGCAGTCCTGGAGGAGGCCCTGGTCGCATCCGGCACCGAGCTAACCACCGTCGCGATGCGCCGAGTGGACGCCGAGGGCGGCACGGGCATGCTCGACCTGTTGAGCCGATTGGGAATAACGCCGCTGCCCAACACCGCGGGCTGCCGTGGCGCCGCGGAGGCGGTGCTCACCGCGCAGCTCGCCCGCGAAGCGTTGGGCACCGAATGGATCAAGCTGGAAGTGATCGCCGACGAACGCACATTGCTGCCCGACGCCGTCGAATTGGTCAGAGCCGCAGAGCAATTGGTCGACGACGGGTTTGTGGTGCTGCCATACACCAACGATGACCCGGTGCTGGCCAAACGACTGGAGGATACCGGCTGCGCGGCGGTGATGCCGCTGGGCTCGCCGATCGGCACGGGTCTGGGTATCGCCAATCCGCACAACATCGAGATGATCGTCGCCCAGGCTCGCGTCCCTGTCGTCCTCGACGCCGGCATCGGCACCGCCAGCGACGCCGCGCTCGCGATGGAGTTGGGATGTGACGCGGTGTTGCTGGCGACCGCGGTGACCCGGGCCGCTGACCCGCCTGCGATGGCCGCGGCGATGGCCGCCGCAGTCACCGCCGGCTACCTGGCCCGCCGGGCCGGGCGGATTCCGAAGCGGTTCTGGGCACAAGCGTCCAGCCCCCGCCCGGACCTATGAACGGGCGGTATGTGGCGCTCGGCAGTTCGATGGCCGCCGGTCCTGGCATCCGCCCGCAGGCGCGGGGCGCGCCGTTCGGGTCGGGCCGCTCGGCGCGCAACTACGCCCACTTGGTGGCCGAGCGACTGCACCTCGACCTCGTCGACGTCACCTTTTCCGGCGCCACCACCGCACATGTGCTGGCCGAGCGCCAGCGCGGAGCGCGGCCGCAAATCGAGGCGCTGGACGGCTCCGAAGAATTGGTCACCATCACGATCGGCGGCAACGACGTGGGTTACGTGCCGCTGCTGATGGCCGCATCGTTGCCCCGGCCGGCCCGGCTGCTGCCCGCAATCGGTGCGTTGTTTGACCGCGGCGCGCGCGAGCGGGCGTTGGACGGGGTCGGCGACTCACTGCGTGCGGCCGGCACCGCGGTGCGCCGACGCGTGCCGCGGGCCCGAGTGGTGTTCGTCGACTACCTCACCCTGCTGCCGCCGGATGGTGCGCCGGCTCCGCCGTTGTCGATCGCCGACGCCGACCTTGGTCGCCACGTCGGTGCACGCCTGGCAGAAGCCACCGCGGCAGCCGCGCAGGCCACTGGCTGCGAGCTGGTGCGCGCCGGACAAGCGAGCAGGCAGCATCACGGCTGGTCGGCGGACCCGTGGGCGGTGGGTGCGGGCTGGCCGCTGCCGTGGCGCCCGGCGCCGTTCCACCCCAATGCCGCGGGCATGCGCGCCGTGGCCGAATTGATCGTCTAACCGACAGACAGAGACGGTTAGTTTTCTCCTCGCTGGGTAAATCTACGAGGCGACGTTGCAGGAAAGCACTAGCCGAGGGAGCAATCCGTCGACGACATGACACTGACAGCACACGCGCGAGTTCCAACGTTCGATCACTGCGCGCTCCTTTACCACTCGGAGCGCGAGTACGTCGACGCGCTGCTGCGGTTCATCTCCGAGGGTTTGGACCGGGCGGAGCCGGTGCTGGTCGCGGTGCCGGGGGACAGGTTGGCGTCGCTGCGTGCCGCATTGGGTAACACGGCGGCGGACGTGACAATGTCGGACATCACCGGGTTTGGTCGCAATCCCGGCCGGATCATTGCCGCGCACCTGGCTTTCGTCGAAAGGCACCCGGGCCGGCATGTCCGGATCATCGCTGAACCGGTTTGGGCGGGCCGCACCACGTTCGAATATTCCGCGTGCATGCAGCATGAGGCCCTGGCCAACATCGCATTGGACGGCTTGGACGTGACCGGTCTCTGTCCTTACGACGCTTCGTGCCTGGACGAAACCGTGCTGGCCGACGTCCGCCTCACGCATCCGCAGATCTGGCAGGGCGGTTCGCGTGAACACAGTCCGGAGTACGCGCTCGATGCCGCACTCGACCAGTGCAATCAACCCCTGGCGACCAACCCCGCCGCGGTGACATACACCGTCGGCGAGCCGGCCGACCTGGCCGGCGCCCGCAAGTGCGGTGACCGCTACGGCCGGTTGCTCGGCATGTCCACGGCCCGAGTCGCTGACCTCATGCTGGTCGCCACCGAACTGGCGACCAACAGCCTCGACCATGCCGGCGCTTGCCGACTGGCCTTCTGGTACGAGGCCGGGCATGTGGTCTGCGAGGCGCGCGACATGGGCCACTGGGCCGATCCGCTGGCCGGGCGCCGACCGCCCGCCGCGCAGGGGGTGGGCCCGTACGGGCTCTTCGTCGTCAACGTGATCGCGGATTTGGTGCGCACCCACACGACACCGGCCGGCACCACCATTCATGCTTACCTGCGGCTCGACCATTCCGACGAAGACGCCATCTGATGCTCCGTCTAACCTGAGCGCGATGGTTAATAAATCAAAACCGGTCCTCGTCACCTTTGCGGCCATTGCGGCCATTGCGTTGGTGGCCGGTGGGTGCGCATCGTCCGACTCCGTCCAGCCGCTGAAGCGGATATCGGGCCCGGATTTCGGCGCTGACCTACGCGGGCGGGTCAGCGCGGACGCGATGATGGCGCACTTGACCAAGCTGCAGGAGATCGCCAAGGCCAACGGCAACACCCGGGCGGTCGGTACTCCGGGCTACGACGCGAGCGTCGACTACGTGGCGGGCAAGCTGCGCGACAAGGGTTTTGAGGTGCAAACCTTTCAGTTCGAAGCGCGGGTGTTCCATTCCGACCCCGGGTCGGTGACCGTTGGCGGCCAGACGTTCGAAGCGCGGGCTTTGGAGTACAGCCTCGCCACCCCACCCATCGGGGTGACCGGTCCGCTGGTGACCGCCCCCGATGACAGCCCGGCTTGCAATGCCTCCGACTACGGCAGCCTGCCGGTCAACGGCGCGGTGGTGCTGGTGGACCGCGGGACCTGCCCGTTCGCCCAGAAGGAAGCCGCCGCCGTGCAGCGCGGCGCCGTCGCGTTGATCGTCGCGGACAACGTCGTCGAGGAGCACATGGGCGGCACTCTGGGCGAGAACACCGACGTCAAGATCCCGGTGGTCAGCGTGACCAAGCCCGACGGCGCGGCGCTGCGCCTCACCTCGGGGCCCGCGACGATAAAGCTCTCCGCGGAAACCAAGACCCTGCAAGCCCGTAACGTCATCGCGCAGACCAAGACCGGTTTGACCAGCGACGTCGTGATGGCCGGCGCGCACCTCGACAGCGTTCCCGAAGGGCCGGGCATCAACGACAACGGGTCCGGGGTGGCCGCCGTGCTTGAGACCGCGCTACAGCTGGGTAGCTCACCGGATGTCCACAATGCGGTGCGCTTCGGCTTTTGGGGCGCCGAGGAACTCGGGCTGATCGGGTCGCGAAAATACGTCGAGTCATTGGACACCAACGCGCTCAAGGACATTGCGTTGTATTTGAACTTCGACATGCTCGGGTCGCCGAATCCCGGCTACTTCACCTACGACGGGGACCAGTCGCTGCCGCTGGACAAGCGGGGCCGTCCTGTGGTGCCCGAAGGCTCGGCCGGTATCGAGCGGTCGCTGGCCGCGTATCTGAACATGGCCGGCAAGACTCCGCGCGATACGTCATTCGACGGTCGGTCCGACTACGACGGGTTCACCCTGGCGGGTATCCCGTCGGGCGGGTTGTTCTCCGGAGCCGAAGAAAAGAAGTCCGGGGAAGAAGCGAAGCTGTGGGGCGGTACGGCGGATCAGCCATTCGACCCGA
>JAFAID010000104.1 GCA_019236925.1 Mycobacterium sp.
GCCGTCCGCGTTGAGGATCTCGACGGCAGCGTGCAGCAACTCGGCACGCACATTCCGCTCAGTCTGTGAACTCATTGCTGAAACATCTTGACACAGCCCTCCTTGGGTCAGTATAACAATGAAATATCAATGTTATAGGCGCTAGGAGGCCGAAATGGGCACCGCAGCCACCGCCGCACCGGCGAACCCGTATCTCGATGACTTCCTGGCGCCGGTGAGCGCCGAGGTGACCGGCACCGACCTGCCGGTCACCGGACGGATCCCGGACTTTCTCGACGGGCGGTACCTGCGCAACGGGCCGAACCCCGTCGCGGAGGTCGACCCCGCCACTTATCACTGGTTCACCGGCGACGGCATGGTGCACGGCGTAGCGCTGCAGGGCGGCAAGGCCGGCTGGTACCGCAATCGCTGGGTCCGGAGCGCGGGTGTGCGGACGGCCCTCGGTGAGCCGGCGAGCGCCACGCGCAACCTGCGTGCCGGAATGCAGTCCCTAGGCGCCAATACCAACGTGCTGGCCCACGCCGGAAAGACCCTGGCTCTCGTCGAAGGCGGTGTGGCCAACTACGAACTCACCGACGACCTCGACACCGTCGGCCCCTGCGATTTCGACGGCACCCTGCCCGGCGGCTATACCGCTCACCCGCACCGCGACCCGAGGACCGGCGAACTGCACGCGGTGTCCTACTCCTTCGCTCGCGGTCGAACGGTGCAGTACTCGGTGATCGACACGCACGGCCACGCTCGCCGCACGGTCGACATCGAGGTGTCGGGGTCGCCGATGATGCACGACTTCTCGCTCACCGACAAATATGTCGTGCTCTACGACCTGCCGGTGACACTCGACCCGATGCAGGTGGCGCCGGCAAAGGCGCCCGGCTGGGTGCAGCTGCCGGCCCGGTTGGTGATGGAGTCCGTGATTGGGCGCGTCCGGGTGCCCGGGCCGATCGCGGCGATGGTCAACCGCCAAGAGCGCCAGGCGTACCGGCTGCCGTACGCGTGGAACCCCAAATACCCGGCGCGCATCGGCGTGATGCCCCGCGAGGGCGACAACAGCGACGTGCGGTGGTTCGAGATCGAGCCGTGCTACGTCTACCACCCGCTCAACGCCTACTCTGAGATTCGGGACGGTAACGAGGTGCTGGTGCTCGACGTGGTGCGCTACCAGCGGATGTTCGACCGCGACCGGCGCGGGCCCGGCGAGAGCACGCCCACATTGGACCGGTGGACGATCAACCTGGCCACCGGAGCGGTGAGCAGCGAATGCCGCGACGACCGCGCGCAGGAGTTCCCCCGGATCAACGAGAGCGTGTTGGGTGGCCGGCATCGCTTCGGCTACACCGTCGGCATCGGCGGCGGGTTCCTCGACTCAGGCAGAACCTTAATGTCGACATCGCTGTACAAGCACGACTACGCGACCGGATCCAGCACGGTGGCCCCGCTCGACCCGGAACTGCTGATCGGCGAAATGTCCTTCGTGCCGCGTCCCGTCGCCGACTCGCAGGGCGAGAGTGAGGATGACGGCATCCTGATCGGCTACGGCTATCACCGCGGCCGCGACGAGGGCCAGCTGGTGTTGCTCGACGCCCAAACCTGCGAATCGGTCGCCACCGTCCACTTGCCGCAACGGGTACCGATGGGTTTTCACGGCAACTGGGCGCCCCGGGCGTGACGAGACGTGACGAAATTGCCGCGATCATGATTTTCCGGCGATAGGCGCACTAGGCGTCTCCTGCACCACCGGTGCGCTACAGTGACTCATGCCACAAGCTGGGCTTGGGCAGCGGTGAGCAACGTTCGGTGGGAGGTTTCGGATGGGTATCGGTATCCAGGTTGAGGGGCTGAGCAAGTCCTTCGGCTCCCAGCGGATCTGGGAAGACGTGACGATGGAGATCCCGGAGGGCGAGGTCAGCGTTCTGCTGGGCCCGTCGGGTACCGGTAAATCGGTGTTCTTGAAGTCGCTGATTGGGCTGCTGCGCCCGGAGCGCGGTTCGATCATCGTGGATGGCACCGATATCACCGAGTGCTCGGCCAAGGAGCTCTACGACATCCGCACGCTGTTCGGGGTGATGTTTCAGGACGGCGCGTTGTTCGGGTCGATGAACCTGTATGACAACACCGCGTTCCCGCTGCGTGAGCACACCAAGAAAAAGGAAGGCGAGATCCGTGACATCGTCATGGAGAAGCTGGAGATGGTGGGCCTTGGCGGGGATGAGAAGAAGTTCCCCGGTGAGATCTCCGGCGGTATGCGCAAGCGCGCCGGGTTGGCCCGCTCGCTGGTGCTCGACCCGCAGATCATCCTTTGTGACGAGCCCGACTCGGGTCTGGACCCGGTCCGCACCGCGTATCTGAGCCAGCTGCTCATCGACATCAACGCCCAGATCGACTGCACCATCTTGATCGTCACGCACAACATCAACATCGCCCGCACGGTGCCGGACAACATGGGCATGCTGTTTCGTAGGCATCTGGTCATGTTCGGCCCCCGTGAGGTGCTGTTGACCAGCGACGAGCCGGTGGTGCGGCAGTTCCTCAACGGTCGGCGGATCGGGCCGATCGGGATGTCGGAGGAAAAGGACGAGGCCACCATGGCCGAGGAGCAGGCGCATTTGGAGGCCGGCCACCACGACGGCGGTGTCGACGAGATCGAGGGTGTGCCGCCGCAGATCACCACCACCCCCGGCATGCCGGAGCGCAAGGCGGTCGGTCGTCGGCAGGCCCGGGTCCGGGAGAACCTGCACCTGCTGCCCAAGAACGCCCAGGAAGCCATCCTGGACTCGCTGGACAACACGCATAAATACCCCGTCCACGACTACGCCGACGACCCGGACGCCAGGGACGACAGGGGCCGGCACCGCGACGAAGACGCCGACACCGCATCGATCCCCACCCAGCGCGGGTACTGACCGGTTTGTTAGTGACGGCCCCTGATAGCCCGTCCGAAAGGAGTTGATCCACCAACTTGGCGCGTCACCTCTTGACGGAAGCGCCCGAAGGGGCCAATCTGTTGGGCAGCATGCGTGAACGGGTAGATGCAGACGCCAGCCAGCGCCGACACCCCTGGGCACGGTAGTTGAGGAATGCGCAGTCCTGCGCTATTGTTGGACGTTGCGCTGGCTGCATCCTGCCCTCCTCACCCGCCACTTGACACCGTGGTCCCAGCCTGAGCCCGTTTCTGGCTCAGCGACCTAGTTGCGTGCGTGAGATCCGGACAGTTCGTCCGCCAGCCGAACCGACACAGTTATAGCGGCGAACAGGTCCGGTGGCCGCCGGCACCGTTAGTCGCACGAGGTGCTGGAAGGACGCATCTTGGCAGTCTCCCGCCAGAGCAAGAAAACCCCTCAAAGTTCTACCTCTAACAGCTCCGTTCCCGGGGCACCTAACCGAATTTCATTCGCCAAGCTGCGCGAACCACTCGAAGTGCCCGGTCTGCTGGACGTGCAGACCGACTCGTTCGAGTGGCTGATCGGTGCGCAGCGCTGGCGCGACGCTGCGGGTGGCCGCGGCGACGCTCGGGCGGTCGGTGGCCTCGAAGAGGTGCTCTACGAGCTGTCGCCGATCGAGGACTTCTCGGGCTCGATGTCGCTGTCTTTCTCCGATCCACGGTTCGACGAGGTCAAGGCCCCTGTCGACGAGTGCAAAGACAAGGACATGACGTACGCGGCCCCGCTGTTCGTCACCGCCGAGTTCATCAACAACAACACCGGTGAGATCAAGAG